>JAFEDP010000126.1 GCA_018241545.1 Pseudomonadota bacterium | reverse complement strand
GGCATAGAGGCCGAGCTCGCGCCGCAGGCCCAGCACCCAGTCGAAGACGCCCTCGTAGCCCGGCCGCGGCAGGTCGAGCAGCCGGGCGATCACCGCGCACTTGGCCTCGATCGCGCGGCGGTTGAACGCCATGACGTACGGCAGCAGCACGGCGTTGGTGAGGCCGTGGTGCGTGTTGTAGAACGAGCCCACCGGGTGGGCGAGCGCGTGCACGCCGCCGAGTCCCTTCTGGAACGCGGTCGCGCCCATCGAGGCCGCGGCCAGCATCTGTGCGCGCGCCTCGAGGTCGGCGCCGTTGGCGCAGGCGCGCGGCAGGTAGGCGGCGACGAGGCGCATGCCCTCGAGCGCGATGCCGTCGGCGAGCGGGTGGAAGCCGGGGGCGCAGTAGGCCTCGAAGCAGTGCACAAACGCGTCCATGCCGGTGGCGGCCGTGACCGAGGCCGGCAGGCCGATCGTGAGCTCGGGGTCGAGGATCACGACGCGCGGCAGCATGCGCGGGTGGAAGATGATCTTCTTCTGGTGCGTGGCCTCGTTCAGGATCACGCCCGCGCGGCCGACCTCCGAGCCGGTGCCCGCGGTGGTCGGCACCGCGACGACCGGCGCGATGCCGGCCTCGTCGGCGCGCGTCCACCAGTCGCCGACGTCCTCGAAGTCCCACAGCGGCCGCGTCTGGCCGGACATGAACGCGACCACCTTGCCGGTGTCGAGCGCGGCGCCGCCGCCGAAGGCGACGACGCCGTCGTGCCTCCCGGCCCGGTAGGCGTCGAGGCCGGCGGTGACGTGCGCCGCGGTCGGGTTGCCGGCGACGTCGCTGAACACGGCGGCGCCGACCGCGGCCGCGGCGTCGCGCACCATGGCGTGGTCCCTGAGGCCGCGGTCGGTGACGAGCAGCGGCCGGCCGATGCCGGCGCGCGCACAGGCGGCGCCGAGCTCGGCGATGCGGCCGGGGCCCGCCCAGACGGTGGTCGGGTAGTTCCAGTTGCCCTTCAGCACGGCGCTCATGTCTCGATCCTGAAGTGGTAGGACTTGGGGCGGGTCAGCTGCTCGAAGCCGACCCGGGACAGCGTGCAGCCGCGGCCCGAGTGCTTGACGCCGGTCCAGGCCAGCGCCGGGTCGAGGTAGTCGCAGCGGTTCAGGAACACGGTGCCGGTCTCCAGGCGGTCGGCGATCGCCTCGGCGGCCGCGGCGTCCGCCGAGAACACGGCCGCCGTGAGCCCGTAGTCGCTGTCGTTCATCAGCCGCACGGCCTGCGCGTCGTCCGCGACCGGCATGATGGCGACCGCCGGCCCGAAGGTCTCCTCGCGCATGATCGGCATGGAGTGGTCGACGTCGACCAGCACCTGCGGCGCGAGGTACGGCGTGCCGGCGCGGCTCGCCGGGAAGCGCGCCGCGTCGATCAGCTGGCGCGCGCCGCGCCGCAGTGCGTCCGCGACCTGGCCGCGCACCGCCTCGGCGGCGCTCGTGCGCACCACCGGCCCGAGCGTGGTCGCCGGGTCGAGCGGCGAGCCGAGCACGTACTCGTGGCCGAGCGCGACCACGCCCTCGACGAAGGCGCCGAAGAGCGGCGCGGCGACGTAGATGCGCTTGATGCCGCAGCACGACTGGCCGGCGTTGTAGAACGCCCCGTCGGTCAGCGTCTCCACCGCGTGCTTGAGGTCGGCATCGGCGCGCACGTAGGCCGGGTCCTTGCCGCCGAGCTCGAGGCCGGCGGTGGCGAAGCCCTGCGCCGTGGCGGCGACGACCGCGCGTCCGCCCGCGACCGAGCCGGTGAAGCAGACGCTGGCGAGGCGCGCATCGGCCATCAGGCGCGTGGTGTCGGCGTGCGACAGGTGCAGGTACTGGAACACGCCGGCCGGCAGTCCGGCGGCGGCGAAGGCCTCGGCGAAGCGCTCGGCGCACAGCGGCGTCTGGTGCGAGTGCTTGAGCACGACGGCGTTGCCGGCGATCAGCGCCGGCAGCACCGCGTTGACGGCGGTCAGGTAGGGGTAGTTCCAGGGCGCGACGACGGCCACGACGCCGAGCGGCACGCGCTTGATGCGGCGCACGAAGCCGGGCTTCGGGCCCGGGTCGATCGGCGCGAGCGCCTCGGCCGCGACCGACAGCATGTAGCGCGCGCGCTCCTCGAAGCCGCGCACCTCGCCGGGCGCGTGCTTGAGCGGCCGTCCCATCTGCCAGCTGATCTCGGGGGCGATCGCATCGCTTCGCGCCACGAACGCGTCGACCGCGCGGCCGAGCAGCGCCGTGCGCTCCGCGAGCGGCACGGCCGCCCAGTCGCGCTGCGCGGCGAGCGCGCGCGCGAGCGCCGCCTCGATCGCCGCGCCGTCGGCGAGCGGGCGCTCCACGTAGATCCGGCCGTCGACCGGGCTGATCGTCTGCTGCGTCGCGGGCATGGGGTCCTTCAGATGATCTCGAAGTAGCGGGCGAGTTCCCAGTCGGTGATCGCCTTGCGGAACTCGCGGTCCTCCCACTCGCGCGTGGCGGCGTGGTGCTCGACGAACTCGTCGCCGAACAGCGCGCGCGCGGCGCGCGAGCCGGCGAGGCGCGCGGCGGCCTCGGTCAGCGTGCCGGGCAGCCGGCGCTCGGGCGGGTGCTCGAGCGCGTAGGCGTTGGCGGCGATCGCCGGGTCCGGCTCGATGCGGTGCTCGATGCCCCACAGGCCCGAGCCGATCGCGGCGGCGAGCGCGAGGTGCGGATGGATGTCGGCCGCGGCGATCCGGTACTCGACCCGCTGGCTGGAGGGCCCGCCCGGGATCACGCGCAGCGCCGTGGTGCGGTTCTCGACCCCCCAGGTCGCCGAGGTCGGCGCCCAGAAGCCGGGTACGAGCCGCGAGTAGCTGTTGACCGTCGAGGCGACCATCGCCAGCA
This sequence comes from Pseudomonadota bacterium, assembly GCA_018241545.1. GTDB lineage: Bacteria > Pseudomonadota > Gammaproteobacteria > Steroidobacterales > Steroidobacteraceae > CAIKZZ01. Next base: position 5,215 of record JAFEDP010000126.1, on the reverse strand, counting down.
CCTCCGGCATCAGTGCCTGCTGCCCGCCGACGAACCAGCGCATCAGGTCCGACATGTGGTGCGGCCGGGACGGGTCGTGGAACACGGCCGCGCCGTCGCGACCCTGCAGCGACACGTGCAGGTGGCCGCTCTGGCCCGGGTACTTGTTCGACCACTTGGCCATGAAGGTCGCCATCAGACCGCGGCGCTGGGCGAGCACCTTGGTGAAGGTCTTGAACAGCGCCGCCCGGTCGGCCGCCTCGAGTGCCTCGGTGTGGACGAGCGCGGCCTCCAGCACCCCCGGGCCGGTCTCGGTGTGCAGGCCCTCGATCGGGAAGCGCATGTCGCGGCCGAGGTCCAGCAGGTCCTGGTAGAGCTCGGCGTGCACGGAGCTGCGCAGCACCGAGTAGCCGAAGAACCCGGGCGTCATCGGCTTAAGGTCGCGGTAGTCCTTGGCGCGCACCGAGTCCGGCGTCTCGCTGAAGACGAAGAACTCGAACTCGGCCGCGGCGCTGACGCCGTAGCCCATGTCGGCGGCGCGCCTGAGCACGCGCCGCAGCGTCGCGCGGGGGCAGACGGCCTCCGCGCGGCCGGCGAACTCGCACAGGAACAGCGCCGTGCGCGGCTCGAACGGGATGTCGCGGCAGGTGCCCGGCAGCACGCGCAGCGGCGCATCCGGGTAGGCCGTATGCCAGCCCGTGTACTTGACGTTGTCGAAGAGCTGGTCGTTCGAGTCCCAGCCGAGCACGACGTCGCAGAAGCCCAGGCCCTTCTCGAGCGCGCCCAGGAACTTGTCGCGGCTCAGGTACTTGCCGCGCAGGATGCCGTCGCCGTCGAACACGCCGATCTTGACGTGCTCGATGCCGCGCTGCTCGAGCAGCTGGCGGGTCGCGGCGATCTCGTTCGTTGCGGTCGGCGGCATGTCGGCTCCCGGTCGGCGGCGCGCACGGCGGCGGCCAGCCCCTGTTCCTGACCGCGCCGCACTGCGCATCGCGCACCGGCGCCTCCCCGCGTGCCGCCGCGCGCGGCGGCACCGGCCCCGGCGCCCATCATAGCGGGGATTGCGCGCGGTTCGTGCCGGCGGATTATGCTGTGCCGCCGCGCCCGCGCGGGCGATGGACCGGCCACTTCGGATTTTGCGGAGCAGGGGCCGAGCCGGGGTCGGTTACCGTGCCGGGGGAGGTTCCCATGCCCAACCAGATCCAGAACCTGTGCAACGTCGCGCTGGTCGGCCACGCCGGCGCGGGCAAGACGACGCTCGCAGAAGCGCTGCTGCACGCCGGCGGCGCGCTGCGCGCCAAGGGCAGCGTCGCGCGCGGCACCACCGTCTGCGACTTCGACCCGCTCGAGAAGCGCCAGCAGCACTCGCTCGATGCGGCGCTGTGCGGCTTCGAGGTGCACGGCCGGCGCGTGACGCTGCTCGACACGCCGGGCCTGCCGGACTTCGTCGGCCGCAGCGTCAGCGTGCTGGCGGCGGTCGAGTCGGCGCTCGTGGTCGTCAATGCCGCGACCGGCGTCGAGCCGATGACGGTGCGCATGATGACCGAGGCCCGCGAGCGCGGCCTGTGCCGCTTCGTCGTGGTCAACCGCATCGACGCGCGCGAGGCCCGCCCGGAGGCGGTGCTGGCGCAGCTGCGCGAGAGCTTCGGCCGCGAGTGCCTGCCGCTCAACCTGCCCGCGCAGGGCGGGCGCGCGGTGGTCGACTGCTACTTCCAGAGCCAGGGCGCGGCCACCGACTTCGGCTCGGTCGCGGCCGCGCACGAGGCGATCGTCGACCAGGTGGTCGAGGTGGACGAGGCGCTGATGACCCGCCACCTCGAGCAGAGCGGCTCGGTGACGCTCGAGCAGCTGCACGGCGCCTTCGAGCAGGCGCTGCGCGAGGGGCACCTGATCCCGGTGTGCTTCGTCTCCGGCGAGACCGGCGCCGGGATCCCGGAGCTGCTGCGCGTGCTCGCCGAGCTCGCCCCCAGCCCGCTCGAGGGCAACCCGCCGGCGTTCCTGAAGGGCGAGGGTGCCGACGCCGCGCCGTTCGAGGTGGCGCCGGACCCGGCCAGGCACGTGGTCGCGCACGTCTTCAAGGTCACGATCGACCCGTACATCGGCAAGATCGGCGTGTTCCGCGTCCACCAGGGCACGATCCGCCCCGGCCAGCAGCTGTACGTGGGCGACGCCCGCAAGCCGTTCCGCGTCACGCAGCTCTTCCGGCTGCAGGGCAAGGAACAGCAGCCGCTGCCGTCGGCGAGCGCCGGCGAGCTGTGCGCGATCGCCAAGATCGACGAGCTGCACTTCGACGCGGTGCTGCACGACTCTCACGACGAGGACCACCTGCACCTGAAGTCGGTGCGCTTCCCGCCGGCCATGCTGGGCGTCGCCATCGAGCCGGAGAAGCGCGGCGACGAGCAGCGCCTCGCCGACACCCTGCACAAGCTCGTCGACGAGGACCCGTGCGTGCGCGTCGAGCACCACGCGGCGCTCAACGAGACGGTGCTGTACGGCATGGGCGAGCTGCACGTGCGCCTGCTGCTCGAGCGCATGACCGAGCGCTTCGGGGTGCAGGTGCGCACCCAGCCGCCGCGCGTGCCGTACCGCGAGACCGTCACCCGGCCGGCCGAGGCGCTGTACCGCCACAAGAAGCAGACCGGCGGCGCCGGGCAGTTCGGCGAGGTCAAGCTGCGGGTCGAGCCGCTGACGCGCGGCGAGGGCTTCGAGTTCGTCGACGCGGTGGTCGGCGGCGCGATCCCCGGCCAGTTCATCCCGGCGGTCGAGAAGGGCGTGCGCCAGGTGCTCGCCGAGGGCGTGGTCGCCGGCTTCGAGCTGCAGGACCTGCGCGTCACCGTGCTGGACGGCAAGCACCACCCGGTGGACTCCAAGGAAGTGGCGTTCGTGACCGCGGCCCGCCACGCGTTCCAGGACGCCGCCGCGCAGGCCGGCGCCGTCGTGCTCGAGCCGATCGTGCGCGCCGAGATCACCGTGCCCTCGAGCGCGGTCGGCGACATCACCGCCGACCTCGCCACGCGCCGCGGCCGGGTGACCGGCCAGTCCTCGGTGCCCGGCGACCGGCTGACGATATCGGCGCTGGTGCCGCTGGCGGAGCTCACCGACTACCCGATGCGGCTCAAGTCGCTGACCGCCGGCGAGGGCTCCTACACGCTCGACCTCAGCCACTACGAGACGGTGCCGCCGCGCCGCCAGCAGGAGCTGAGCGGCGCCTGGATCCGGCACCCGCACCCGGCCTGAGCGCCGGGCGGGCGCCGCGGGCGGCGCGGCGCTAAGATGCGCGTCGCCATGCGCCTCGCCCGCCCGCTGCTGCTCGTCACGACGCCGATCGGCGTGTTCGCCGGCCTGCGCGAGGCCTGGCGCTTCCACTGGTGGCTGGCCGTGCTGATGGGCCTGCTGCTTGCCGTCGTCGGCGCGTTCCTCGGCTACACGCTGCGCCGCATCCGCCGCGAGTCAGCCTGACGGCGCGGCGCCGTGCGCGCCGAGCCACGCCAGGAGCCGCTCCCAGCCGTCCTTCGCCGCCGCTTCGCGGTAGCTCGGCCGGTAGTCGGCGTGGAACGCGTGCGGTGCGTCCGGGTAGACGACGATCTGCGAGCCCGAGCGCCCCGCGGCGAGCGCGGCCCGCATGCGCTCGACGCTCTCGAGCGGGATGCCGGCGTCCTGCCCGCCGTACAGGCCGAGCACCGGGACCGTCAGCGTCGCGGCAACGTCGAGCGGATGGCGCGGCTGCAGCGCGCTCGGCGCCCCCGCGAGCCGGCCGTACCACGCGACCGCGGCCTTGAGCGCGGGCCGGTGCGCGGCGTAGAGCCAGGTGATCCGCCCGCCCCAGCAGAACCCGGTGACCGCGGCGCGCGCGACGTCGCCCTCGTGCTCCGCCTGCGCCCAGGCGAGCGTGGCGTCGAGGTCGGCGAGCACCTGTTCATCCGGGACCTTGGAGACCACCTCGGCGATGATCTGCGCGACGTCGCTCAACGCGGCGACGTCGCCTTGGCGCGCGAAGAGTTCGGGCGCCACCGCGCAGTAGCCGCGCCGGGCGAGCCGCCGGCAGACGTCGCGGATGTGCTCGTGCACGCCGAAGATCTCGGGCACGACGAGCACGACCGGTGCGCGGCCGGGGTCCGCCTGCGGCCGCGCCCGGTAGCCGGCGATGCGCGTGCCGTCGGCGGCCGGGATCGCGACCGGGCCGGCGACGAGCCCGTCGCTGCCGGTGACGATGGTCGTGGCACTGACCGGCCGCACCGCGAGCGCGAAGCCGGCCGCAAGTGCGCCGAGCACGAGCTCGCGCCGCGTGGCGCGGCCCGCATCGCCCGCGTTCGGCGGGTCCTGGGTCGGTGTCATCGGGCCTCCGCGGCCGGCGGCCGCCGCTCAGCGCGCGGGCGCCGCGGCGCCGGGCGGCAGGTCGGCGATCGTGTTGATGCGGTCGACGTAGTAGGTGGTGTCGCCGAAGCACTGCGTCGGCACGCCGCGATGCTCGCTGTAGTGCAGCTGCACGCGCTGCCCGACGGCGGTCGACAGGCGCGCGGCGAGCGCCGCGTCGCGCACGCTGAACCGCCAGATCTCGGGCTGCACGCCGGCGACCACGTACAGCGCGAGCTCGCCCTCGTAGGTCTTGCAGACCCAGCCCTTGCGCGAGAACTTCTGCAGCAGCCCGGCGCGCTCGCCCTCCGAGTAGCTCCAGCTGAGCGCCAGCCAGGTATAGGCCGCGCCGAGCAGCAGCGCGACGCCGAGCGCCAGCGCGAGCGCGCGCGCGAGCCGGCTGCCGAGCCCGACCGCGGCCACGCTAGAGGATCTCCTCGCGCACCGCGTCCGGGTGTGCCGGGTCGTGCAGCTCGCTGTTGAAGCCGATCAGCAGCATGGTGCCCGGCCCGGGGTTGCGGTACGCGTGGGTGACGCCGGGCGGCACGGTGAAGCGCCAGGTCTCCCCGGCGGGCACCTCGACGTCGCGCACGACGCCGTCTTCCTTGAGGCGCACGAGCGCAGGACCCGTGACCACCGACACCTCGGTGCCGACCACGTGGCGATGGTTGCCGCGCACCCCGCCGGGCTCCGTCAGCACGACGTGCACGTTGCGCGTGCCGGCGAGTTCGGCGACGCCGACGGGCTCGAACAGCGCGCCGCGTGCGTCGCGATGCGTCCTCAGGGTCTCGATGCGGGTCTTGCCCTCGGTCATGCGCGTGCCGGCCAGCGATGGGGAGGCGGCGAGGATAGCAAGCCCCGCCGCCTCAGCGCGCGCTCAGCC
>JAFEDP010000125.1 GCA_018241545.1 Pseudomonadota bacterium | reverse complement strand
GAGCGCTGGGGGCCACCGCGAGGCCGGGCGCCGCGAGCCGCCGCGCACGGAGCCCGCCAAGGCGGAGCCCGCCCGGCCCGAGGCGGCGGCGCCGGCGACGGCCCAGGACCTGTACGTCGTGCGCAGCGGCGATTCGCTGTCGGAGATCGCCCAGCGCTTCGGGCTCAGCGAGAAGGCGTTGATGGCGCAGAACGCGGTCAAGGACCCGAACTTCCTGTTCGAGGGCCAGAAGTTGCGCGTCGCCAAGGCCGCGCCGGTCGCCGCGCCCGAGCCCGCCGAACCGGCCGCGGTCGCCGTCGCCGAGGACGATGCCCGCCCGAAGGCCGAGTCCGCGCGCGCCAAGCCGCAGCCGGTGTCGCGCGAGGAGGCCGAGCTGAGTCCCGGCCTCGTGCCGGGCGTCGAGAGCGCGGCCTCGGCGGACCCGAGCGACTACTCGGTCAGCGGCGAGACCGCGATCGTGCAGGGCGCCGAGACGCTCGGTCACTTTGCCGACTGGTGCGGCGTGAGCCCGGCGCGGCTGCGCGAGCTCAACCACATGCGCGCGGGCGCCGCGCTCGCCCTCGGCCGGCGCATCAAGCTCGACCTCTCGCACGTGGACGCCGCCGCGTTCGAGGAGCGGCGCGCGCGCTACCACCGCCAGCTGCAGGACGACTTCTTCCAGCGCTACCGGATCGCCGGCCAGGAGCGCTACCGGCTGAAGTCCGGGGAGTCGCTGTGGACGCTGACCCAGCGCACGAGCGTCCCGGTGTGGCTGCTGCGCCAGTACAATCCGGAGACCGACTTCAGCAACGTGCGCATCGGCACCGTCATCGTGCTGCCGCGGATCGAGGAGCGCACCGCGACGCCGGCGCCGGCGCCGGCGCCGGCGGCGTCGCCGCCGAAGGCGCCGCCCGCCGCCACCGGCAAGGGGGCCTGATGAGAGCCAACGCCATCGCCATCGCCGCGACCGGGCTGCTGCTCGGCGCCTGCGGCACCGAGCGCGCCTACGAGGGACCGCAGCGGCCGCCCGGCGAGCTCGCCGTCATCGAGGGCGCGCCGCGCGTCAACGCCGGGCTGCCGATGGCCCCGCTGCTGCGCAAGGTCGACGACCGCGTGGTCGGCGTCGAGTTCGCGCGGGTCTCGGTGGTCCCCGGAACGCACCGCGTGCTGGTCGACTGCGTGATGTCGCAGACCCACACCACGACGCGCTTCGAACTGACGATCGAGACCTACCCGGGGCACCGCTACGTGCTCGTCGCCGAGAGCGCGCCGGGCAACCAGCGCTGCGGGGCGGTGCACGTCGACGAGCGCTGAGCGTGCACGTCGCGTTCGTCGCGCCGTTCCTGATGGATGCGACGCTGCGCTTCCTGGAGGGCGCGGCGCGGCTGCCGGGCGTGCGCCTGTCGCTCGTCAGCCAGGACCCGCTCGAGCGCGTGCCCGCGCCGCTGCGCGCGCGGCTCGCGGGCCACTGGCAGGTCGCGGACGCGTTCGACGCCGATGCCCTGGTCACCGCTGCCGGCGCGCTCGCGGCGCGCCTCGGCACGGTCGAGCGCCTGGTCGGGCCGCTGGAGCAGCTGCAGGAAGCGCTGGCGCTGGCGCGCGAGCGGCTGGGGCTGCCGGGCCTCGCGCCCGCCGCGGCGCGCAACTTCCGCGACAAGGCGCGCATGAAGGACTGCCTGCGGGCGGCGGGCGTGCCGTGCGCGCGCCACCGGCTCGCGGCCAGCGCCTCCGAGGTGCGCGACTTCGCCCGCGCGACCGGCCTGCCGATCGTCGTCAAGCCACCGGCGGGCGCCGGCGCGAGCGGCACCCATCGCCTCGACGACGACGCCACGCTTGAGCGCTACCTCGCGACGCAGCCGCCGCACGCGGCGGCGCCGGTGCTGTGCGAGGAGTTCCTGAGCGGTGCGGAACACTCCTTCGACGCGGTGCTGCTCGGCGGCGCGCTCGCCTTCTGGTCGGTGTCGCGCTACCTGCCCGCGCCGCTCACGGTGCTCGAGAACCCGTGGATCCAGTGGTGCGTGCTGCTGCCGCGCGAGCTCGACGGCTACGAGGACGCGCGCCGCGTCGGCGCGCGGGCGCTCGCCGCGCTCGGGCTCGACACCGGCATGGCCCACGTCGAGTGGTTCCGCCGGCCGGACGGCGGCATCGCGGTGTCCGAGGCGGCCGCGCGGCCGCCCGGGGCGCAGTTCACGACGCTGCTGTCGTACGCGCACGACGCCGACTTCTACGCGGCGTGGCCGCGGTTGATGGTCGAGGATCGCTTCGAGGTGCCGGCGCGGCGCTGGGCCGTCGGCGCGGCGTACGTGCGCGGTCAGGGCGCAGGCCGCGTGCGGCGCATCCACGGTCTCGACGTCGCCCAGCGCGAGCTCGGTGCACTCGTCGTCGAATCGCGACTGCCGGCCCCCGGTGCGGTGCAGGGACCGGGCTACGAGGGCGTTGGCCACGTCGTCGTCCGCCACACGGACACGGCGGTCGTCGAGGCCGCCCTGGCCCGGCTCGTAAGCCTGATTCGCGTCGAGCTCGCCTGATGGCCCGCGCGGGTCGTGATCCGCGTCGCGGCGCGCCGCCGGCGGATCCGTATAATCGCGATATGTTTAATGAAAGGCCCCGACATCGGGCGGGAGGCCGCGCGGCGCGGTGGGGCGCGTTCGCCCTTTCACTGACCGCGCTGCTGCCGGTGGGCGCGCGCGCGAGCAGCGACGAGATGCGCGCGGCGGACGAGGTCGTCGTCGTCAAGAGCGAGCGCCGGCTGTACCTGATGCACGGCGGGCAGCCGTTCCGCAGCTACCGCATCGCGCTCGGCCTCAACCCGGTCGGCCAGAAGGAGCGCGAGGGCGACTTCCGCACGCCGGAAGGCCACTACCGCCTCGACGCGCGCAACCCGTCCAGCGACTTCTTCCTGTCGATCCACCTGTCCTATCCGAGCGCGGCCGACTCGGCGCACGCCCGCAGCCGCCACTGGCGCCCGGGCGGATCGATCATGATCCACGGCCAGCCGAACGTGCCCCACCGGCCGGTCGACTACTACCGCTCCGCCGACTGGACCGACGGCTGCATCGCGCTCAGCAACGACGACATGCTCGAGGTCTGGCTGCTGACGCGCGCCAACACGCCGATCGAGATCCGGCCTTGAGCACGGCCGAGGTCGAGCTCGACGCCAGCGAATTCGTCGATGCGCGGGTCACCCCCCGCGGCAGCCTCGAGAACCTCTCGCAGCGCGAGATGCAGCAGCTCGAGGACCGCGGCCAGGGCGGGCTCTACCCGTTGTTCCGCCGCTGCGCGCTCGCGGTGCTCAACTCCGGCAGCCAGGAGGACGATGCCACCGAGCTGTTCGAGAAGTACCGCGACTTCGAGATCCGGATCGTGCGCCAGCCGTGGGGCGTCAAGCTCGAGATGAAGAACGCGCCGGCGGTGGCCTTCGTCGACGGCCAGATGATCCGCGGCGTCAAGGAGCACCTGTTCGCGGTACTGCGCGACATCGTCTACATCGCCAACGAGATCGTCGACAGCGGCCGCTTCGACCTGCGCGCGCCGGCCGACATCACCAACGCGGTGTTCTGCATCCTGCGCAACGCCGAGCTGCTCGAGACCCGCTCGCGCCCGGACCTCGTCGTGTGCTGGGGCGGGCACTCGATCCCGCGCGAGGAGTACGACTACACCAAGCGGGTCGGCTACGAGCTCGGCCTGCGCGGCCTCGACGTCTGTACCGGCTGCGGGCCGGGCGCGATGAAGGGCCCGATGAAGGGCGCGACCATCGGCCACTCGAAGCAGCGCATCGACGGTGGCCGCTACATCGGCGTCACCGAGCCCGGCATCGTCGCGGCCGAGTCGCCCAACCCGATCGTCAACCGGCTCGTGATCATGCCGGACATCGAGAAGCGCCTCGAGGCGTTCGCGCGCCTGGCGCACGGCTTCATCATCTTCCCGGGTGGCGTCGGCACCGCCGAGGAGATCCTGTACCTGCTCGGGATCCTGCTGGATCCGGCCAACGCCGCGCAGCCGGTGCCGCTCGTGCTGACCGGGCCGGCGCAGTCCGCGCCCTGGCTCGAGCAGGTGCACGCCTTCATCGGCCTCGCGCTCGGCGCGGCCGCTCAGGCTCGCTACCGCATCGTGCTCGATGATCCGGCCGAGGTGGCGCGGCTCATGGTCGCCGGCATGGAGCAGGTGCGCCGCCATCGCCGGCAGGTGGGCGATGCGTACAATTTCAACTGGACGCTGCGCATCCCGACAGCCTTCCAGTTGCCGTTCGAGGTCTCGCACGAGAGCGTCGCCGGCCTCGACCTGAGCCTCGACTCGCCGGTGCATGCGCGAGCCGCGGACCTGCGCCGCGCGTTCTCGGCGATCGTCGCGGGCAACGTCAAGGAGCAGGGAATCCGCCAGGTTGCGAGCCACGGGCCGTTCGAGCTGCGCGGCTCGCCGCGTCTTGCGCAGGCGCTCGACGGGCTGCTGGCTTCGTTCGTCGCGCAGCGCAGAATGAAGATCTCCGGGGCCTACCGGCCCGTGTACCGCGTCGTCGCCTGAAGGCGTGCTGCACCGCGCGAATCCTTGACTCAGGTCCGGGTCGCCTGTGACGCAGTTCCTGTGAGCCTCCGGGTGCGCCCCGTACCGTGGCGCTGTCACCGTCACAGGTGTTTGCGATGAGCGACAGCAAGAGTCCGCGCGTTCCTCCGGGCCGCAAGCCGCTCGACGCGGCCGGGCGGGGCGGGAATACCGGGCTGACCGGGCGCTTCGAGCGCGGCGGCCTGCCGCGTGCTCCGGCCCGTCCGGGACCGGCACGCCACTCCGCTATCACCCGCAATCTGCAGAACTACGCCAGCTACAAGCTGTGGGCCGAGAAGGTGCGCAGCAGCTGGGAGCCGGGCAAGGACCCGAAGGGCTGATCAACTCGCGGCTTCGAGCCCGGGCGCCGGGGTCGGCGCCTGCACCGGGGCACCGTCCGCGAAGCGCAGTTCCAGCCAGTCCACCAGCGACTGCCAGGTCGCCAGGTCCTCGCGCACCTGGTACGGCTTCATCTCGTGCAGCCCGACGCCCTGCTCGGCCGCGCGCAGGTAGTTGTGCGAGTCGCGCAGCGTCGTGACGATCGGGATCTCGAGCGTCCCCAGGAAGCGCAGCAGGGCCGTGAGCGCCAGCGTATTGCGCCGCGCCCGGTTGGCGATCACGCCGATGCGCTGCTCGCGCCGCTTCACCTTCGCCACCAGCAGCAGGTCGGCGATGCACTTGGACGCAGCGTGGATGTCGATGTCCGAGGGCAGCACCGGCACCAGGATCGCGTCCGCCTCGCGCACCAGCTCGGGCATGTCCTGGGCGGCGAGCGCCGCGGGCGTGTCGACGACGACCCGCTGCGTGCCGTGCGGCAGCCGCATCAGGAAGCTGCGGGTGACGCGCGCGTTCTTCTCGAAGGCGGGGATGCCGTGGATCTGCGGCAGCGTCGTGACCGCGCGCTTGCGCAGCCAGCGGGAGCTCGAGGCCTGCGGGTCATGGTCGACGAGGGCGGTGGCGAGGCCGGCCGATGCGTAGTACGCGGCCAGGTTGGTCGCGACGGTGGTCTTGCCCGAGCCGCCCTTCGGATTGAGGACGACTATCCTGCGCGTCATCGGCTGTCCCCGGCCGCCGCATTGCGGCGAGGCCGCTGCCAAGCTCTGGCTAGCCTACGCACCGTGCACAGTCCACGCAAGCAAGCGCCGGCCGGGGCGGCCGGCCAGTCCTGTGACCCGCCGCACCGTTCGCCCCGGGGGGCGGGCCTACAGTCGGCCCCCTCCCCGAGCGTCCGACGAGTTCCCCATGGAAGTCCTGCTGCTGCTGCTCGACGAGATTGACGACTTCGTGCTGATGCTGCGCCAGCGGGCCGGGATGCTGTTCCACTGATCCGCCCGGGGCGGCCCCGCGCCGCCCCTTGAATCCTGCCGGCGTGCCCCTAGAGTGTCCGCGCCCGCCGTGGTCGGCGGGTCGCGGCCACGCGCCGCGCCTCCACCAGCGACCGGGGCACAGCCAGATGACGAGCGCCACGCAGCGGGAGACCCGCGGCTTCCAGGCCGAGGTGAAGCAGTTGCTTCGCCTGATGATCCATTCCCTGTATTCGAACCGCGAGATCTTCCTCCGCGAGCTGATCTCCAACGCCTCCGACGCCTGCGACAAGCTGCGCTTTCGCGCGCTGGCGGAGCCCGCGCTGCTCGAGGACGGCACCGAGTTCGCGATCGACATCGACTTCGACCCGGCCGCGCGCACCGTGACGGTCAGCGACTCCGGCGCCGGCATGAGCCGCGCCGAGGTCGTCGAGCACCTCGGCACCATCGCCAAGTCCGGCACCGCCGAGTTCCTGGCGCAGCTTTCCGGCGACCAGCAGAAGGACGCGCAGCTGATCGGCCAGTTCGGCGTGGGCTTCTACTCGGCCTTCATCGTCGCCGACCGCGTCGAGGTCTACACGCGCCGTGCCGGCAGCCCGGCCGCGGAGGGCGTGCACTGGGAGTCGGACGGCTCGGGCGAGTTCAGCGTCGAGAACACCGCGCTCGAGCGGCGCGGCACGCGCGTCGTGCTGCACCTGAAGGAGGACGCCGCGGAGTTTGCCGACGCCTGGCGGTTGCGCGGCCTCGTCAAGCGCTACTCCGACCACATCGCCTTCCCGGTGCGGATGGCGGCGGCACCCGGCGGCGACGTCGCCAAGGCGGCCGACGCGGCGCGCCGCGAGGTCGTCAACAGCGCGCAGGCGCTGTGGACCCGGCCGCGCGCCGAGATCAAGGACGAGGAGTACGCCGAGTTCTACCAGCACGTGTCGCACGACTTCAGCCCGCCGCTCGCCTGGGTGCACAACCGGGTCGAGGGCAAGCGCGAGTACACGACGCTGCTGTACCTGCCGGGACGCGCGCCGTTCGACCTGTGGCACCGCGACGCCGCGCGCGGCCTCAAGCTGTACGTGCGCCGCGTGTTCATCCTGGACGATGCCGAGCAGTTCCTGCCGCTGTACCTGCGCTTCGTGAAGGGCGTGGTCGACTCGAGCGACCTGCCGCTCAACGTGTCGCGCGAGCTGCTGCAGCAGGACGCCGAGATCGAGGCAATGCGCTCCGGCATCACCCGGCGCGTGCTCGACCTGCTGGCCCGGCTCGCCAAGGAGGAGCCCGACAAGTACGCGAGCTTCTGGAAGGAGTTCGGGCAGGTGCTCAAGGAGGGCGTCGCCGAGGATCCGGCCAACCGCGAGCGCATCGCCAAGCTGCTGCGCTTCTCGACCAGCACCAGCGAGCGCGAGGCGCAGGACCAGTCGCTCGACGACGTCATCGGCCGGCTGCGGCCGGGGCAGAAGCACCTCTACTACGTGGTCGCCGATACCTGGAACGCCGCGCGCCAGAGCCCGCACCTCGAGCGGCTGCGGCAGAAGGGCGTCGAGGTGCTGCTGCTGCACGACCGCGTCGACGAGTGGATGATGGGCTACCTCGGCGAATACGAGGGGCGCACGTTCCGCGACGCCGGCCGCGGCGACCTCGACCTCGGCGACCTGGTGAGCCCCGAGGAGAAGAACGCGCAGGAGCAGGGCGCGGAGGCGGCGCTCGCGCTGTGCGGACGGCTGCGCGAGGCGCTGTCCGGGCGAGTGGAGGCGGTGCGTGCGACGCAGCGCCTCGCGGAGTCGCCGTCGTGCCTCGTGCGCGGCGACGACGAGGTCGGCGCGCAGATGCGCAAGCTCCTCGAGGCGGCCGGCCAGCCCGTGCCCGCGCGCCGCCCGACGCTCGAGATCAATCCGTCGCATCCGCTCGTGAAGCGTCTCGAGGCGCTGCCGGAGGGCGAGCAGTTCCGGGACCTGGCGGCGCTGCTGCACGACCAGGCGACGCTCGCCGAGGGCGGCCAGCTCGCGGACCCGGCGGAGTTCCTGCGGCGGCTTAACCGGCTGCTGCTCGCCGGCAGCGAGGCGCCGTTGCCGTCATAATGGCGTCCGGCGCCGGCCTGCCCGGCGCCGGGCCGCCGCCCCCGGGGCGCCGGCTGTCGCGTCCGCACAGGGGGATCACGCCATGCTGAAGTCCATGCTGCTGGCGGCCGTCGCCGCCGTGCTGCCGTCCATCGCCGGCGCCGCGACGCTGGTGCACGCCGGCCGCCTGATCGACGGCGTCGGCAACGCGCCGCAGCGCGAGGTCACGATCGTCGTCGACGGTGGCCAGATCGCCGCGGTGGAGCCCGGCTACCGGGCGCCGGGCGCCGGCGACACGCTGATCGACCTGCGCGAGGCGACCGTGCTGCCCGGGCTGTGGGACATGCACGTGCACCTCACGAGCGAGTACAACCGCAACTCGCAGCTCGAGCAGTTCACGCTCA
>JAFEDP010000124.1 GCA_018241545.1 Pseudomonadota bacterium | reverse complement strand
CCGCCTGCGTGCGCGCGGCGAGTGCGAGCTCGCGGGCTTGGGCGGCGTTGTCGGCGGTCGCCTTCACGGTACTAGTCATCTGCTCCATGCTGGAGGCCGTTTCCTCGAGGCTCGAGGCCTGTTCCTCGGTGCGCTGGCTGAGGTTGAGGTTGCCCTTCGAGATCTCCTCGGCGCCCGACTGCACCTCGGTCGCGGCGTGCTTGATCTCGGCGACCACCGCCATCATCGTGTCGAGCAGGCGATTGACGCTGACCGCCAGGGCCTCGATCTGGCCGCTGCGGCCGGTGGTGGCGATCCGCGCAGTGAGCTCGCCGTCCATCGCCGACTGCACGATGGCCTGGGTCTCGCGCACAGCGGCATCGAGCGCCTCCTTCATCCGCACCTGCTCGGTGACCTCGCTGGCGTACTTGACGACCTTGTAGGGCCGGCCGTCCGGGCCGAAGATCGGGTTGTAGCTGGCCTCGAGCCAGACCTCGCGTCCGCCGCGGGCCAGGCGCCGGAACGTGCCGGCGACGTGCTCGCCGCGCCGCAGGGTCTCCCAGAGGGCGCGGTACTCGGCGCTCTCGCGGGTCGCCGGATCGACGAACTGCGCGTGCGGTTGGCCCTGGATCTCGGCGAGGCCGTAGCCCGTGACCCGGAGGAAGTTCTCGTTGGCGGCGCGGATCGTGCCGTCGAGTTCGAACTCGACCACGGCCTGTGCCTTGTGGATCGCCGCGATCTGGCCCTTGGCGTTGATGGCCTCCGCCTCGCGCTCGCGCAGCACGGCCTGCATCGCGGCGAGCGCCGCCAGGAGCTGCCCGGTCTCGTTGCTGCCGCTCGACCCGACGGCCACGGCGAGGTCGCCGGCGGCCACCGAACGGGCGACCCGCACGGCCTCGCGGATCGGACGGGTGGTGGAGCGGGTGATCGCCCACGCGAGCCCGCAGCCGAGCGCGAGCGCCAGCAGCACCGCGACCGAGTTCAGCCACGAGGCGCCCCGGTAGACGTCGTGACTGTGGCCGCCAGCCGCCCGGCCCTGCGCGAAGGCGAATTCCGTCAGACGCTCGAGCGCCTCGAGCGCGTCGTCCATCGTCGACTTGCCGGCCCCGTCGCCGATCTCACGGGCGTCCTCGGCGTGGCCGGTCCGGCTCAGCTGGATGATCTTGGCATTGACCGCGAGGTACTCGGTCCAGCGCTTCTCCGTGGCCTCGAGGAGCTTCGGGTCTGCCGCCGCGCCCGCCCGGGCGCGGAACGCGTCGAGGTGACGGCGCACGCCGGCGAGCGCGGCGTTGAGCTTCTCCTCGTACTCGGAGCGGTAGCTGTCGTCGGCGGCGTGCGCGTGCTTCACCTCGAACTCGCGCACCAGCAGCATGTCGGCGCGCGCCGCGGTCAGCTCGCCGACCCCCGGCAGCCACACCTCGGCGAGCGTGCCGGCGGCACGATCGACCCGCTGCAGGGCTACGTAGGACATCGCCCCGATCGCGGCGGTCAGCAGCAGCAGCAGGCCGAACGCGCTGCCGAGCTGCGTCCCGATCCGCACGTCGTGGAGCCGGCGCCACAAGGCGGCGAGGGGAGTGCGCATGGTCATTGCTCCCAGGTGCGTCGCGAGCGCGACGGCGCCGGCGGTCCGGCAGTCCGTGACTCCGGGCGCCGGGCCGTCGCGTCCGACGCTATTTCTTGAATCCGACGTAGGTGGCGCCGATGACCTTGCCCTTCGCGTCCTTGAGCGGGTGGTAGCAGGCGCTGTAGGGCGTGCCGAGCACGTCGACGTCGCCGCAGAAGGGCTCGCCCTTGCTGACGGCCTCATAGGCCTTGGCGCGCGCGAGGCTGGTGCCGATGCCGCGCTTGCCTTCCGGCGTCAGCACGTTGGTGCTGACCCGCACGAACTCCTCGCCGTCGCGCACGAACACGGTGGCGGTCGCGCCGGAGGCCTTCTTGATGTCGTCGACGATGTCGTAGTTGCCGTTGATCTTGCGCGGCCCGAAGTAGAGCGCGGGCACGGACTTGCCGGCGCCCGCGGTGTCGGTGCCCTCGACGTGCGGCGGACCGACCCGGGTCAGGCGCTCGTCGAGCGACGCGATGACGCTCTTGGCGTCGTCGGCGACCGCGACGGTCGCGGCGAGCATCGACCATGCGAGGAACAGCAGACCCAGCGGCTTCATGAGGCAGACTCCCAGTCGAAATGAACGGACGGCCCGGCGGGCCGGAGCAGGGCGCCGGCACGCGGCGCCGACGGCCGGCCGGGGCCGCGGCGCGCGGTGTCGGGCTCTGCGCGATTCATCGGCCGCGGCGGCGGCTCCTTAAGTCCAATCCGGATGCGTGGCGTCGCGATCCGCGACGCAGTTCGCGAAACGGCTGCCCCCGGCCGGGCCGGGCGGATCCGTCGCCCCGCGACCGGGCACGTCGCCGGCCGGCGACGCCCGCACGCGTCCCACGGCCCGCGGCCGGCGCGTACAGTGCCCGGGCGCGCCGACCTGGGAGTTGCGCATGCGCTCAAGGACCTGGGCTACCCTCACGCTGCTGCTCGTCGCCTCCTGCGGCGGCTCCTCCGGGTCCGGCGGCGGGCTGTCCGGCGCCGCGCCGGCGATCCAGCAGGCGCCCGTAGCGCAGTCGGTCGCCGTCGGCCAGAGCGCGACCTTCACGGTGGTCGCCACCGGCAGCGCCCCGCTCGCCTACCAGTGGCTGCGCAACGGCCAGCCGCTCGCCGGCGCCACCGGTACGAGCTACCAGACGGCGCCGGCGGCCGCCGCCGACAACGGTGCCGCGTTCGCCGTGACGGTCAGCAACGCCTACGGCAGCACGACGAGCCCGGCGGCGACGCTGGCGGTCACCGGCCTCGCCGGCGCCGTGGACGTGCTCACCTACCACAACGACAACGCGCGCACCGCGCAGAACCTCGGCGAGACCGTGCTGACGCCCGCCACGGTCGCGGCGGCGGGCTTCGGGCTGCTGCGCGTGCTGCCGGCGGACGGCCTCGTCGATGCCCAGCCGCTCGTCGTCTCGAGCCTCGCCGTCGGCGGCCGCAGCCGCAACGTCGTGTTCGTGGTCACCGAGCACGGCAGCGTCTACAGCTACGATGCGGACGACGGCACTGCGCTCGTGCACGCGAGCCTGGTGCCCGGGGGCGAGGCGCCGAGCGATGCGCGCGGCTGCGACCAGGTGACGCCCGAGATCGGCATCACCGCGACGCCGGTCATCGATCGGGGCGCGAACGCGCACGGCACGCTGTACGCGGTCGCAATGACCCGCGATGCCGGTGGCCAGTACCACCAGCGCCTGCATGCGCTCGACCTCGTGACGCTGGCCGAGCAGGCCGGCAGCCCGGTCGAGATCGCCGCGAGCTTCCCGGGCTCCGGCGCCAACAGCAGCAACGGCCGGGTGGCGTTCGATCCCGGCCAGTACAAGGCGCGCACCGGCCTCGCGCTCGTCAACGGCGTCGTCTACACCGCCTGGGCCTCGCATTGCGACATCGATCCCTACACCGGCTGGATCATCGGCTACGACGGCCACACGCTCGCCCAGTCCGGCGTCCTCAACGTGACGCCGAACGGCAGCGAGGGCGCTATCTGGCAGGCCGGCGGCGGGCTCGCCGCCGATGCGGCCGGCAACCTGTACGCGCTGGTCGGCAACGGCACCTTCGACACGGCGCTCGACGGCAGCGGCCGGCCGTCGGCCGGCGACTACGGCAATGCCTTCATCAAGGTCGCGACCGGCGGCGCGCTCGCGGTGGCCGATTACTTCGCCGAGAGCAACGACGTCGCCGAGTCGGGCATCGACCTCGATCTCGGCTCCGGGGCGCCGATGCTGCTGCCGCCGCTGCAGGACGCCGGCGGGGTCACGCGCAACCTCGCGGTCGGCGCCGGCAAGGACGGCCACCTCTACGTCGTCGACCGCGCCTCGATGGGTGGCTTCAACGCCTCGCGCAACGCGATCTGGCAGGACCTGCCGGGCGCGCTCCCGGGCGGCGTCTGGTCGGCGCCGGCGTACTTCAATGGCACGGTCTACTACGCGGACGTCGGCGGCACGCTCAAGGCGTTCGCGCTCGGCGCGGCGCGCCTCGCCGCGACGCCGGCATCGCAGTCCAGCATGACGTTCCCGTACCCCGGCGCCTCGCCGGCGGTGTCGGCGAGCGGCTCGACCAACGCCATCGTCTGGGCGCTGGAGAGCGCCACCGGCCAGCGCGCGGTGCTGCACGCCTTCGACGCGACCAACCTCGCCAACGAGCTCTACAACAGCGACCAGGCGGCCGGCGGGCGCGACCACTTCGGCAACGGCAACAAGTTCGTCACGCCCACGGTCGCCAACGGCAAGGTCTACGTCGGCACGCCATCCGGCGTCGCCGTGTTCGGGCGGCTGTAGCCCGCGGCCGCCGGAGGCGCCGCGACGCCACGCGCGCGGCGCGCCACTGCGGCTAGACTCGGGTCGGGAAGGAGGCGCGTCATGGCCAAGGACCGCATGCGGGTGGCGATCGTGTTCGGCGGGCGGTCGGCCGAGCACGAGATCTCGATCCTGTCGGCGCGCAACGTGCTCGCCGCGCTCGACCGCACGCGCTTCGAGCCGCTGCTGGTCGGCATCGACCGCGAGGGACGCTGGCTGCTGCAGGACGAGGCGCGGCTGCTCGCGAGCGCCGGCGACCCGCGGCGCGTCGCCATCGAACCCGGCCCGCCGGCGGCACTCGGCGCCGTGCCGGCCGCCCCCGGCGTGCCCGAGCGGGGGTTCGACGTCGTGTTCCCGACGCTGCACGGCACGCTCGGCGAGGATGGCGCGATGCAGGGCCTGCTCGAGGTGGCCGGGATCCCGTATGTCGGGGCGGGCGTGCTCGGCTCGGCGATCGGCATGGACAAGGACGTCATGAAGCGCCTGCTGCGCGACGCCGGGCTGCCGGTCGCGGAGTTCGTGACCGTGCGCCGCGCGCGCTTCGAGGCCGACCCCGAGAGCGTGCGCGCCGCCGTCGCCCGGCTCGGGTGGCCGGTGTTCACCAAGCCGGCCAACGCGGGCTCCTCGGTCGGCGTGCGCCGCGTGCGCGCGCCGGCCGAGCTCGAGCCGGCGATCCGCCATGCGCTCGAGTTCGACGACAAGGCGCTCGTCGAGGCCGCGGTGACCGGCCGCGAGATCGAGTTCGCGGTGCTCGACGGCACGCCGCCCTCGGTGTCCGGCGCGGGCGAGATCGTCGTCGAGCACGCCGACGGCTTCTACTCCTACGAGGCGAAATACCTCGACGAGCGCGGCGCCCGGCTCGAGGCGCCGGCCCGACTCGAGCCCGACGAGCTGGCGCGCGGCCAGGCGCTCGCCGGGCGCGTCTTCGAGGTGCTCGAGTGCGAGGGGATGGCGCGCGTCGACCTGTTCCTGACGCCGCACGGCGAGTTCCTGGTCAACGAGATCAACACGCTGCCCGGCTTCACCGCGATCTCGATGTACCCGCGCCTGTGGGCGCTCGCCGGGGTCGCGCCGACCGAGCTCGTCAGCCGCCTCATCGACCTCGCCATCGCCCGCCACCGCCGCCGCGCGGCCCTCAAGCGCGAACCGGCGCCCGGCTGAGGCGACCGCCGCCACCGTCCGGCGCGCCGCCGCGGCGGCTCGTCGCGGGCGGTGGAACCCCGGGGCGGGTCGCCGGGTCCGATGGTCGAGTTCCGTGGAGACCGCCATGACCCAGCCATCCCCCGGGGCACGCGCGCGCGCCCTGCTTGCCGAGTACCGCGGCACGCTCGGCTTTCTCGTGCTGATGCTCCTGTTCCGGTCGGCGTGGGCGGACTGGGTCAGCGTGCCGTCGGGCTCCATGAACCCGACGGTGCTCGAGGGCGACCGGCTGCTGGTGGACAAGCACGTCTACGGGCTGCGCGTGCCGTTCACGACGCGGCGCCTGACAGACGGCAGCGACCCGCAGCGCGGCGACATCGTCGTGTTCGACTCGCCGCGCGACGGCCGCCAGCTCGTCAAGCGCGTGGTCGCCGTTCCCGGCGACACGGTCGCGCTCGACCGCGAGTGCCTGGTGGTCAACGGCGTGCCGGCGCAGTACGCGCCGGGCGACCCGGCCGCGGTCGCCGCGCTGCTCGCCACCACCCGCGCGCGGGCGCCGGTGGTGGCGCACGAGTCGGGCGACGGACCGGCCCACGACATCCTGCTGCTGCCCGGGGTGCCGGCGCCGCGCAGCTTCGGTCCGGTGGCGGTGCCGGCCGGCGCGTACTTCGTGCTCGGCGACAACCGCGACGACAGCGCCGACTCGCGCTACATCGGCTGGGTACCGCGCGCGAACATCATCGGCCGGGCGACCCGCGTGGTCGTCTCGTTCGACCCTGAGCACCTCTACCTGCCGCGCCCGGGCCGTTACGCGCGGGCGCTCGATTGACGCGCGGCGGCGCCGGCCGCCGCGCGTCCCGCCTCAGAAGTGGCGCCCGAGCTTGAGGCCGACCAGGCGCGGCCTGATCGGGATCACGTCGATCGGCTGGCCGGTCGAGGTCGCGCAGCCGGCGTAGCGGTTCGATGCGTCGCCATGACCACCGCCCCCTCGGGACCACGGCCGCGCGCCCGCCCGAGCACGCGGCGCGACGAGCCGAGGCGGCCGGCCCTTGCGGGGGGCTGGCGCCCTGCGGCGGAATACCCGGGTCGTTCCGGGGGGTTCAGCCATGCGCGTGCGGCGGGCTGCAGTGACCGCGGCGTTGTTCGCGCTGGCCTACGTGGCGTCGGTCGTCCGGCTGGCAGGCGCCGGCATCGTGCCGTACGAGGAGTCGCTCGGGCTGCTGCTGGTCATGGGGGTGGCGTTCCCGGCCCTGACCGCGGCCCTGCTGCGCCACCACCCGTCGCCCGCGGCGCCGGCGACGCTCGCGCGCGAGCTCGTCCCGGCGCTCGCGCTGCTCGCGCTCGTCGCCTCCTACCTCGCAGTGGGGCCGGCCCTCATCGACGCGCTCCTTCCCCCCGGCTGGCCGGCGGATCCGCGCGCCCGGGCGCTGTTCGTGCTCGCGCGCAAGCTCGTGCTGTTCGTCGCGCTGCCCTACGCCGTGCTGCGGCTCGGCTTCGGGCGGCGTGCCGCCGACTTCGGGCTGTCGCGGCAGGCGCTGTCGGCGCTGTGGGGGCGGACGGGGATCGCGGTGCTGGTGCTCGTGATCCTCCTCGGCGCATTCCAGTGGTTCGCGGGCCAGGGCGCGGCACCGCTGCGGGCCGGGGTCCTCGGCAGCGCGCTGCCCGCCGCGCTCGGCCTGTCGCTGCTGTGGAACCTTCTCGAGACCGGCCTCGTCGAGGAGTTCTTCTTCCGCGCGGTGCTGCAGGATCGCCTGGCCGCTGCGCTGCGCTCGCCGCTCGCCGGGGCGCTCCTGGCGGGGCTCCTGTTCGGCCTCGCGCATGCGCCGGGCTACTACCTGCGCGGCGGCGGCGCGAGCGACGCCGTCGGCACGCACCCGGCCGCGCTCGACGCGCTCGCCTACGCGGTGACGGTGCCGGCGGTCGCCTCGTTCCTGTTCGCCATCCTGTGGGCGCGCACCCGCAACCTCTACGCGGGCCTGCTCGTGCACGCCGCGGTCGACGCGCTGCCCGGCGCGGTCGAGATCGCGCGCACCTGGGGACTCGCCTAGCGCGTCCCGGCCGCGAGCGTCGGGCTCGACGAACAGGCCGTCGAGTCGAATCCGCCGTCTAGCCGCGCTACCAGTAGTGCACGGCCATGCGCGTCGCCAGCGCATACAGCACGGTCGCGAAGATCCGCTTCAGCACCGTCACGGGCAGCCGGTGCGCGAGTCGTGCGCCGACGGTCGCCATCGGCGCGCTGGCGAGCACGAGCGCAGCGAGCGCCGGCAGGTAGACGAACCCGAGCGCGTGGGGCGGCAGCCCCGGGGCGTGCCAGCCGGTGGCGATGTAGCCGAGCGTGCCGACGAACACGACCGGCACGGCCATGGCGGCGCCGGTGCCGATCGCGGTCAGCATGTCCACGCCGCACAGCAGCATCCACGGTACCGTCAGGAACGTGCCACCCGCCGAGACGAGACCGCACACCACGCCGATCACGAGGCCGATCGCGAGCGCGACCGGCGTCGCCGGCAGGCGCACCGCGCCCGGTGCACGCCGGCCGAGCAGCATCTGCGTCGCGCCCGCGTAGACGATCACCGCGAAGGCGAGCGCGAGGTGGCGCTGCGCGATCCAGCCGCTCGCGACCGAGGACAGCATCGAGCCCGCCACCATCCCGGGGGCGATGCGGGCCGCCACCCGCCAGTCGACCGAGCCGCGCCGGTGATGGGCGCGCACGCTGACGCTGGCGGTCAGCACCGCCGAGGCCATCGACGTTCCGAGCGCGAGGTGCACGCCATGGCCGGTCGCGAGCCCCTGCGCCTCGAAC
>JAFEDP010000123.1 GCA_018241545.1 Pseudomonadota bacterium | reverse complement strand
GTGCGTGGCCGGACGGGTCGCCATCCGCCGTGCGGGCGCGCCGCACAAGGCACCGCCTCGCCGGCGCCGCCGGCGCGGGGCGGACGCGCGCGGAGTCTACGGACCGTGCCGCACTACTACCAGCGATCGTAGGACCGTTGCCCGGATCCCGTACTCATCCATCAGCCGGCCGCGTGCGCTGCGCGGGTCGACGGGCGCCGGGCCGCCGGCGCGACCGGCGCCGATCCGACGCTGCTCGGGGACGGGCCGGCGGTCGCGCGCACGGCGTAGCGTATGATCCGCCGCTCCGTCCGGTGGCCCGATGACGATCGACCCAGCACTTCGCGAGTCGTTGCGCGCGGCATCCCGCGTGGTCGCGCTCACCGGCGCCGGCGTGTCGGCGGAGAGCGGCGTGCCGACGTTCCGCGACCGCCAGACGGGACTCTGGGAGCGGTACGACGCGCTCGAGCTCGCGACCCCGGAGGCCTTCGCGCGCGACCCGTCGCTCGTGTGGGGCTGGTACGAATGGCGGCGCGCCGCGGTGCTGCGGGCCGAGCCGAACCCGGGGCACCGGGCGCTGGCGGCGATTGCGCGCGCCGTTGCGCACTTCGCGCTGATCACTCAGAACGTCGACGACCTGCACGAGCGCGGCGGCAGCGTCGAGGTCGTGCACCTGCACGGCGAGTTGTCCCGCCCCTATTGCGGCGAATGCCGCGCGGCGTACCGCTTCCCGGACGCTGCGCCGGCGCTGCCGGCCGACGGCGCACGGATCGAACCGCCGCGCTGCGCCCGCTGCGGCGGACGCGTGCGGCCGGGCGTCGTCTGGTTCGGCGAGCCGCTGCCGGCCCGCCCGTGGCAGCTCGCCGTGGACGCCGTGCGCCGCTGCGAGGTGCTGCTCTGCGTCGGCACCTCGGCCGTGGTGCATCCGGCGGCGTCGCTGGTCGACCTCGCAGCGCACAGCGGCGCGACCGTCGTCCAGGTCAACCCCGCGCCCACGGCGGCGGACCGGATCGTCGGTCACTCGCTGCGCGGCCCGGCCGGCGTCGTACTGCCCGAGATGGCCGCGAGCGTCTGGGGCACGCGCTAGAGCCGCCGACGTCGCGCACGCGACCCGCTCGTCGCTCGGCGCCGGGTCCGTCGCGCCGACGCCGGTCAGCGGTCGCCGCCGCTCAGCCCGTGATGTTGAGGCACAGCGACTTGCTCTCGAGGTAGCCGCGTACCGCCTCGCCGCCCATCTCGCGGCCCCAGCCCGACTGCTTGTAGCCGCCGAACGGCATCGTCGAGTCGAGCATGTTGTGGCAGTTCACCCAGACGGTACCGGCCTTCAGCTTCGGCGCGAGGCGGAAGATCTTGCCGACGTCGCGACCCCAGATGCTGGCGGCGAGACCGTACATGGTCGAGTTGGCGACCCGGGCGATCTCCGCCACGTCGTCGTACGGCTGCGCCACGACGACCGGCCCGAAGATCTCCTCGCGCACGACCGACATGCTCTCGTTCACGTCGACGAACACCGTCGGCTCCACGTAGTAGCCCGGCGAGGCGAGCGCGCGCCCGCCCGCGGCCGCCCGGGCGCCGGCGGCGGCGCCCTCCTTCAGGTAGCGCGCGACGCGCTCGCGCTGGATGTTGGAGACGAGCGGGTTGATCTGCGCCGACGCATCCAGCCCGGGCCCGAGCTTCATCGACTGGGCGGCGTCGGCGACGCCGGCGACGACGCGATCGAACAGCTGGCGCGCGACGTACAGGCGCGAGCCGGCGCTGCAGACCTGGCCCTGGTTGAAGAAGATCGCCCCGGCGGTGCCGGCGATCGCCGCGTCCACGTCCGCGTCCGGCAGCACGATCGCCGGCGACTTGCCGCCGAGCTCGACCGTCACCTTCTTGAGATTGCCCGCCGCGGCCTGCACGATCAGGCGACCGACCTCGGTGGAGCCCGTGAAGGTCACCTTGTCGACCTGGGGATGGCGGCTGAGAGCCGCACCGGCCGTCGGACCCATGCCGGTCACGATGTTCAGGACGCCCTTCGGGAATCCCGCTTCCTGGATCAGCTCGCCGAGGCGCAGCGCCGTGAGCGGCGTCTCCTCGGCGGGCTTGAGCACGACCGTGCAGCCGGCGGCGAGAGCCGGCGCGCACTTCCACGTCGCCAGCACCAGCGGGAAGTTCCAGGCGACGATCGCACCCACGACCCCGATCGGCTCGAGCATCGAGAACGCCGCGTACTGCTGGTCGGGCATCAGCGCCCCGGAGACCGGCAGCACCTTGCCCTCGATCTTGGTCGGCCAGCCGGCCATGTAGCGCCACACCTCGAGCGAGTGCTTGACGTCGACGTAGCGCGCCATCACGACTGACTTGCCGTTGTCGATCGACTCGAGCTCGGCGAGCTCGTCGGCGTGCTTCTCGATCAGGTCGGCGAGGCGGTGCAGGAGCCGCTCGCGGTCCACGGGCTTGAGCTTCGACCACTCGCCCTCGTCGAAGGCGTGCCGGGCGGCTGCGACCGCGCGGTCGATGTCGGCGGCGTCACCCTCGGCCACGCGCGAGATGACCGCGTCGCTCGACGGATCCTTCACGTCGAAGGTCTTGCCGCTGGCCGCCGGCACCCACTCGCCGTCGATCAGCAGCCGATGGGTCCTGGCGAGGAACGCCTTGTTCGCTGCCGAGATCTTCGACAGGTCGTTGGCGAGCGATGCGATTGGCGCGGCGACGGCGGTGTTCATCGATGACCCCCAGGGATGAGACGCAGGTTCGTGTAGTCGCTGGACGGCGCCTCGCCGGCCGAATGCCCCCGGCGCGACGCGGGACGAGGCGTCGAGGCAAGCCTAGTCCACGGGTGGCGCGCGGTGACTCATACTTAAGCATCGACCGGGTACATACCTTCGTTGGTCTCCTGCGGTGGCGCCGAAGGCGCAGCGCTGCGGCATTTCGCACGCGGCCGGAACGCGCGGTCGCTGGACCGGCCCTGTCGCCCGTCGCGCGGCATCCGCGCTGGCCCGTGGCCCGGCATCCGACCTACGATGGCATCGGGCGACGACGACGGCTGCCCGGTCGCGAAGGGCGGGCACGAGGCCGAGACGACAATTCATGCGGGCCCGCGGGCACCGCACCGGGGGACACATGGGGACGCGGCGTCAGCGGGTGGTGCTGGTGACAGGGGCGAGCTCGGGCTTCGGCCGGGCGATCGCCACCGCGCTCGCCGGTGACGGCGACCGCGTCTACGGGTCGCTGCGCGCGCCCTCCCCCGACCGCTGCCCCTTCGACACGCTCGCGATGGACGTGACGCGCGAGGACACGGTCACCGCCGCGGTGGCCACGATCCTCGAGCGCCACGGCCGCATCGACGCGGTCGTCAACAATGCCGGCATGGGCATCGCGGGGGCCATCGAGGACACGACGGTCGAGGAGGCCCGCGCGCAGTTCGAGACGAACTTCTTCGGCACGCACCGGGTGTGCCGGGCGGTGCTGCCGCACCTGCGCGCGGCGGGCGGCGGCACGATCATCAACATCAGTTCGCTGGCGGGCCACGTGCCGCTGCCGTTCCAGGGTCTCTACAGCGCGACCAAGTTCGCCATCGAGGCCTACAGCGAGGCACTGCGCATGGAGGTCCGCCCGTTCGGCATCCGGGTGGCGATGGTCGAGCCCGGGGACTACGCCACCGGGTTCACGGCCAACCGGCGGATGACGGCGGCGAGCGGGCCGGCCTCCGCCTACCACGACGCCTGCACGCGGGCGATCGCCCGCATGGCCCGCGACGAGCAGGCGAACCGGGACCTCGCCCCGGTGGTCGACGCGGTGCGCCTGATCCTGCGGTCCGGCCGGCCGGCGCTGCGCCATCCACGTGCCACCGCCTCGCAGCGGCTCGCGGTGGCGCTGCGGCCGTTCCTGCCGCAGTCGCTATGGGAGAGCCTGGTCCGCGGCACCTACGGCCTGCGCTGACCGGCGCGTCTCACGGCTCCTCGACCGCGTAGCCCTCGGCTCTAAAGCCGTGCAGCAGGCCGTCGGGTGCCAGCAGGCGGTCGATCGGCACCAGCGCGACGGCGCTGCGGTGCTCGCGCAGCGCCGCCTCGAGCGCGGAGGCCCGCTCGGCGCGCGACCGCTCGCCGAGCGCGTGCAGCCGCGGCGAGAGCTCGATGACGTCCCAGCACGTGGTCTGCGGCAGCTCGACCTGGGTGCGGCGCAGCTCCTCGACGTCACCGACCGCCCACGCCCGGGCGCGCTGCTGCATCGCCGGCACGTCGGCCTCCAGGCGCCGCACCGCATACTCGAGGCACGCCAGTTCCGCGGCGAGCGGAATCGCCGCGAGCTCGTGCAGCACGGCCTTGGGGGAATCGACCTTCACGCGGAAGTCGCGCACCTCGACATGGTGGCGGCGCGCGGTGCGCAGCACCGACTGCTCGACGTCCTCGGCGCCGCGCAGGCCCGCCGCCTTGATCGCGTGGCGGTAGAGCTCGCCGGCGGCGACGATCGGCCGGTAGCGCTCCAGGTCCTCCGCGGGCGCGTAGCGCTGCCGCTGCGCCTCGAAGCGCGCGTAGAGTCCCGCCGGCACGATGTCGCGCAGGGTCTGCCCGTCCGGCAGCCGGCGCACCTTGCGCCAGTCGAAGTAGAGGCCGATCATCGCGAACGGCCCGGCGTCGACGCTGACCGAGGTGCTCTCCGGCAGCACGATCTCGGCATCCGCGACGATCGCATCGGCGGTGGCCGAGCGCCACGTCATGTGCCGCGGCAGCGGGTCGAGCACGCCGAGCAGCCAGAGCGTGTGGTCCCCGCGCGTGACCCGCCACAGCGCCGGCCCCGGGCGCTCGCCGGTCACGACGACCTCGTCCGCTGCGCCGGGCGCGGCGACCGCGTGCGGTGCGAACAGCGTCAAGGCGGCGAGGGCCGCGGCACCGTGCGCGGCGCCCTTGCGGATACGGCTGCCGGAGGGGTTCACGCGCACCTGGCCTCGACCGGGATCCGCGGATGATACGTCGAAAGCGACGGTAGCCGGCTCGCCGCCGGGCCGGATCAGCCGCCCGGCCGGAGGTGCGCTATATATAGGAGGCGGCCGTCCGGCCGGGATGGCCGGTGCGGGCGGACTTCGCGAGACCCAGGGAGTGGTCCCATGAGCTTGGACGCAGATCGACGGCGGTTCCTCGGCGTGCTCTGCCTCGTGCTCGCGCTTGCGCTCGCGCGACCGGCGCTCGCGGCCCGGTCCGACTGGCGCGAGATGACGGTCGGGCCGTTCCACATCTACAGCACGCTGCGCGACTCGCGCACGCGCGAGATCGCCCGCCAGCTGCAGATCTTCGCCAAGACCGCGGGCCAGCTGATCCAGGGCCCCGACCCGCTGCCCGACACGCCGACGCTCGTGTACCTCGTCGATGCCGGCGACTTCTACAAGTACGCCGCCGCGCAGCGCGGCATCGGCGGCTTCTTCGCCGAGCGCAATTACGCGAACGTGATGGTCGTCAACGGCGACATGGACTTCGACTACGCGAAGCTCACCGTGATGCACGAGTACACGCATTTCGTGCAGCGCAATACCCAGCCCATCTCGATGCCGCCGTGGTACGTCGAGGGCTATGCGGAGCTGATCAGCGCAACGAAGCTCAGTGGCGACGTGGTGACGGTGGGCAACCTTCCGGATGGCGTGCGGATCTCGCCATCGGAGTGGATACCGATCGAGCGCGTGCTCGCGGTGCAGTCGGGCGACCCCGAGTACCGCACCGAGCGGCTCATGCCGCAGTTCTACGGGGAAGCGTGGCTGCTCGTGCACTACCTGCTGTTCGACGAAGCCACTCTGCGCACGCCGACCCGGCTTTACCTCAGGAATCTCGACTCGCGCATCCCGGAACCTGATGCATTCCGCGACAGCTTCCCCTTCGACAAGGCGGCACTCGATGCGGCCGTCAGGAAGCTGCTCGCCGGCGGCCGTATCCGCCTCATGCGCATCAAGCAGGAAGCGCCCGTCTCCGCCGAGGATGCGCCGATCGCGCGCCTGACGGTCGCCCAGGCGGACGCGGCGTTCCTGCGGATGGTGTTCATGGTCCACCCGCGCCAGGATGCGCTCGAGGACCTGGCCGCGGCGGCGCTGCGCGGGAACCCATCGGATCCCGGCGTGCGGGCGCTGGTCGCGCGGGTCCGGGCCCATCGCCAGCAGGCGATCGAGGTCGGCGACCTCGTCGCCTCGCTCCAGTCTGATTCGGCCGGTGATGTGATGCCGCGCATCGACCTCGCCGATGCGCTGCTGGCGCAGAAGGATGCCGCGGAGCAGGAAGCGCGCGCGGCGAGGGACCTGCTGCAGCCGGTCGTGGCCTCCCTTCATCCGCCGATCGAGGCCGTGGCACTCTGGGCCAATGCGGCTGCGCGGCTGCGCGACGACCCGGCGCAGGAGCTGCCGGCGCTCGACGCCGCGGTGCAGCGGGCGCCGCACAACACGCAGTTGCTCGGCTACCTGGCGCGCGCGCACGCCACGCTGGGACACGTTGACAAGGCGCGCGAGTGCTACAACCGCATCATCCTCGTGAGCCGCAACCCGGCCGAGCGCCTCTGGGCGCAGAAGCAGGCGGACTCGCCGCAACTGCAGCAACTGCAGCAGCTGCAGCAACTGCAGCCGACCGACTAGGTGTCGCCGGCGCGGGTCGCTCGCCGGGCCGGGATGCGCGCATGGCGTCGTTGATGAGTCGTGGCCGCTGCGCCGCGCAGTGCCGCTGTCGCCGCGGCGTGCGGGCTTGGTAGCATCCGCCGCGAGCCGTTGGGGCTCGGCCGCCGATGGGAGGGCAGCCGTGATCAAGGTGAGCGTGATGTACCCGAACAAGCCCGGTGCGCGCTTCGACCACGCGTACTACCGCGACCGGCACATGCCGCTCGTCAAGAGCCGCATGGGCGAGCACTGCCGGTACTACACGGTCGACCGCGGGCTCGCCGGCGGCACGCCCGGCGCACCCGCCAGCTTCGTCGCGCTCTGCCACCTCTACTGCGAGTCGGTCGAGGCCTTCCAGGCGGGGTTCGGTCCGCACGCCAAGGAGATCATGGCGGACATCGCCAACTACACCGACATCGCGCCGGTGGTGCAGATCAGCGAAGTGGTGGTCGACGCGCCGGCGCGCTGAGCGGCCGGCCCCGTCCGGTCACGGGATCACGGTGATGCTCGTGACCGGGTGGATCTCGTTCCACTGCGCGTGGAAGGTGTCCTGCACGTAGCTGCCGGTGATCCGCACGCGCGAGCCGGGCGGCGGCAGCGTGACCGGGTCGTGGTAGCCGCTGCAGGCGCTGAGCGCATCCTTCTGCGTGACCGGGAAGTGGCAGATGACCTCGAAGACGAGGTTGCCGCCCTCCTCGTTCCGGTTGCCGGCGTTCAGCAGCCCGGCGAACTCGGGATCCACGCGCAGCCAGCCGTGGGTGTCGCCGTCCGCCTCGTGGCGCACGCCGTCCGCCTTGCGTCCCGCAGTCGCATCGACGAGGGTGCCGGTGACGCTGATGCAGGCATCCTTCACGATCAGCCGCGCCGGGTGGTAGACGTGGTTCCACAGCGTCGCGTCGCAGCTCGCGACATGGGCCGCGAGCGGCGCCTCGCCCGCGCCCGCCGGCACGCGCGCTGCGAGCGTGAGGAGCTTCGCGTAGATCCAGCCGACCTGATCGTCCTCGGTTCGGACGTGGTAGAACCCGCCGTCCTCACCGGCGTCGACCAGCGTGACGCGTGCGCCGCGCGGCAGGACCGCGAGCGCCGGGCTCGCGGTCGACGGGTCGCGTCGCAGGTTGGCATTGCGGTTGGTGGTCGCCTCCTGCGCCGCCGCGAGCAGCGGTCCGGCGAGGAGCCCGACGATGGCCCATACCCAGCGCGTGCACCGTGGACTCATCATGGGGTTTCCCTCCCGTGGATGTCCTGGCCGGCCTGCCGGATCCCTGGCCCGCTCCGGGCCGATGCGACCCGTGGGCACCCCCAGTCCGCAGTGTGCCCGCCGCCGAACCCGGGCCGACATTCTGCGCGTCCCGTACGGGGTCGCAAGCGCAGGAAAACTACTCGATAAATCAATGAGTTGTCCGGGCCCGCCGGTGGGCCTCCGACGCGCTGCGCAATGCCTGTCATCCGATCGGGCGACGCTGCGTTAGTCTCAGTGAGTGCGGCGCGCCCCGCGGTCCGGGTGCGGGCGGCGCGCCGGCCGGAGGTGAAGACCATGCTGTATCGATCGATTCGCGTCGGTGTGACCGCTGCGCTCGTGCTGCTCGGCGCGACCGGGTGCACCGCGTTGAGCGTCAAGTCGGATGCGGTGACCGCGCACGCGGCCGCGGTGTGCCACAGCTATGCCTGGGCCGGCGCCTTCCGCAGCGCCCGCTCCGATCAGCACGCGATCGCCAATCCGCTGATCGAGAGCCGCCTGCGAACGGCGATCGCCTC
>JAFEDP010000122.1 GCA_018241545.1 Pseudomonadota bacterium | reverse complement strand
ACTACCACGGTCCGCAGTTCGTTCACCTCGACACGGGGCGCGTGCGCGCCTGGGTCGGTTGATCGCGCCCGGACGCGGCGCGGCCCTCGCCGGCGCTGCGGCGGCGCTCCTGCTCGCGGGCTGCGGACAGAAGCCCCCGGCCGGGCCGCCGAGCCCGGGTCAGCGTCTCTACGCCGCCAACTGCCTCGCCTGCCACCAGCCGGGCGGCGAGGGCGTGCCGGGCGTCCAGCCGCCGCTCGCGGGGACGCCCGTTCCGACCGGCGATCCGCAGGTGCTGCTGCGCTGGGTGATGTTCGGCGAACGGCCGGCGGCCCTGCCGCGCGGGCGCTACTCGGGCATGATGCCGCAGTTCGGGTACCTGTCAGACGAGGACCTCGCGGTGCTGCTCAGCTACGTCCGCTCGAGCTTTGGCAACCACGCAGCGCCGGTGACGCCCGCGATGGTCGCCGCGGCCCGCAGCGCGCATCGCGGGGGCTGAGGCGTTGCGCGTCGAGGTCACCGACTTCGTCGCCGGCGCCCGCGCCGCGCGTGGCAGCGTCGTGGTGATCGACGTGTTCCGCGCGTTCACGACGGCCTGCTACGCGGTGGCCGGCGGGGCACGGGTGGTGCCGGCCGCCGAGATCGACGCAGCGCTCGCGCTCGGCGCGCGCCACCCCGACTGGCTGCTGGCCGGCGAGCGTCACGGCCGCGACCTGCCGGGCTTCCACTTCGGCAACTCGCCGGCGCGCATCGTCGCCGCCGACCTGCGCGGGCGCACGCTGGTGCACACGACCCACGCCGGTACCCAGGGCCTCACGGGCGCCACGGGCGCCGACGAGGCACTCACCGGCAGCCTCGTCAACGCCGCGGCCATCGTCCGCTACCTGCGCGCACGGCGGCCGGCGCTCGTCACCATCGTGCGCATGGGCTGGGAGGCGCGCGAGCGCGCGCCCGAGGACGACCTGTGCGCGGAGTTGCTCGCCACGCGGCTCGCGGGCGGCGAGTACGACACCCGCGACCTCGTCGAGCGGCTGCGCGCAGCGCCGGGTGCGGCGAAGTTCTTCGATCCGGCCGCGACCTGGGCGCCGCAGGAGGACTTCGAACTGTGCGCGGCGCTCGACCGCTTCGACTTCGTGCTCCGGCTCGGGCCGCCCGACGCCGAGGGCCTGCGGGCGCTCGAGCGCATCGACGCCTGACGGCCGGCCGCTGCCGCGATGTCGCCGCTGCCACTGACGATCCTGATGCTGGCGCTGTCGAACGTCTTCATGACGTTCGCCTGGTACGCGCATCTCAAGACCCTCAACCACCGCGCCTGGTGGATTGCCGCGCTGGCGTCGTGGGGCATCGCGCTGTTCGAGTACCTGCTGCAGGTGCCGGCGAACCGGATCGGCTACACGGTCCTGAGCGTGCCGCAGCTCAAGATCCTGCAGGAGCTGATCACGCTCGCGGTGTTCGTGCCGTTCACGCTGCTGTACCTCAAGCAGGGCCTCAAGCTCGATTACCTGTGGGCGTCGCTGTGCATGGTCGGCGCCGTCTACTTCATGTTCCGCGGCCAGGGATGAGCGCGCCCGGCGACACCGCGATCCACCGGCGCGTCGCGGCGCTGCGCGCCGGCGGCGACCCGACGGTGGTCGCGCGCGCGCAGAGCGGCTGGCTGGTGCTCGGCGATCCGCAGGTGATCCCCGGCTACTGCCTGCTGCTGCCCGATCCGGTGGTGGCGGACCTCAATGCGCTCGCCGCGCCGCGCCGCGGCGCGTATCTCGCCGACCTCGCCGCCGCCGGTGACCTGCTGCTGGACGTGACGGGCGCCACGCGCGTCAACTACGCGATTTTCGGCAATCTCGAGCCGGCGCTGCACGCGCACCTGTTCCCGCGCCGCGGCGACGAGCCGCCGCCGCTGCGTACCGCGCAGCCGTGGGCCTGGGACTGGCAGGCGGCGCCGCGCTTCGATCCGGGGCGGCATGGCGCGCTGCTTGGGCGCCTGCGGGCGCGGGCGCCGGCCCACCTCCCGCCGCCGCCCGAGCGGGACTAGCCGCCCGCGACGATCCCGTCGCGCAGCCGGCGCACCAGGACCGCCGGGTCGGTGATCGGGGCGTCGCAGCGGGTGCCGGTGCACACGTACGCGACGCCGCGGGGGGCGCCGGGCTTTTCCGCGAGCGCCGGCGGCAGCGGCCCGGCATCGTCCGGCACGGAGAGCAGCAGCCGGCGCGGCGCGTACAGGCGCGACAGGTCCCGGTGCCAGCGCGCGATCACGTCCGCCGGCCCGCGCAGGACCACGACCTCGGTCGGGTCGAGCCATTCCTCGAGGGCGTCGAGCAGCGTCGCGTGCGACGGGGGGTGCCGCTCGATCGAGGCCCAGGCCGCGAGCAGCGTGCGCTCCGCGGCCGCGAGGTAGCGCGGCTCGCCAAGCAGGAATCCGAGGCGCGCGTACAGGCGCGCCGCGACACCGTTGCCGGACGGCAGCGCCTCGTCGCCGTACGACTTGGAGCGGTGCACGAGCGGCTCGGCGTCGTCGGCGGTGAACCAGAAGCCGCCGGCGGAGTCCTCGAAGTGCGCGAGCGCGGCGTCGGCGAGCTCGACCGCGAACTCGAGGTCGGCGGCGCGCCAGCGCGTCGCGCACAGCTCGAGCAGCGCCTCGGCCAGGAACACGTAGTCGTCGAGGTAGGCGGCGAGGTGCGAGCGCCCGTCCTTGTGGGTGGCCCAGAGGCGCCCGCCGGACCACAGCTCGCGGCGCAGGAAGTCGACGGCGCGCGTCGCCGCCTCGGCGAGCGCCGGCCGGTCGAGGGCGCGCGCGGCGATCGCGAGGCCGCGGATCATGAGTGCGTTCCACGACGTCAGGATCTTCTCGTCGCGGCCCGGGCGCACGCGCCCGGCGCGCCGGGCGGCGAGCTTGCCGAGTCCGCGCTCGAGCAGCGCGACCGTCGCGGCGGCGTCCCGCCCGGTGGCCGCGGCGACCTCCTCGAGCGCCACGAAGGCGTGCAGGTGCCAGTGGCGGTCCTCGAAGTTGGGCGCCCGGTCGAGGCCGAAGCGCTGCGCGAGCACCGCGAACTCGTCCGCGTCCAGCAGCGCGCGCACCTCGGCGCGGTCCCAGACGTAGTAGCGGCCTTCCTCGCCCTCCGAGTCCGCGTCCAGGCTCGAGTAGAAGCCGCCGGTGGGCGCCTGCATCTCGGCGAGCACCCAGTCGGCGGTGCCCGCGGCGGCGCGCCGGAACAGGGGATCCCCGGTGGCGAGTGCCGCGGACGCGTACAGGCCCAGCAGCAGGCCGTTGTCGTACAGCATCTTCTCGAAGTGCGGGATCATCCACCAGGCATCGACCGAGTAGCGCGCGAAGCCGCCGCCGACGTGATCGTAGAGTCCGCCCTCGGCCATGCGCGTCAGCGTCAGGGTGGCCATGTAGAGCGCGCGCAGGTCCGGCTCCGCGGCGTGCTGGCTCGCCGCCCAGTGGCGCAGCAGCCGCTCGACGTAGCCGGCGTGCGGAAACTTGGGGGCGCCGGTGAAGCCGCCGAACGTGGCGTCGAAGTCGTGCTCGAGCCCCTCGCGCGCCCGGACGAGCGGCGTGGCGTCGAGCGTCGTGCCCGGCGCTGCCGGCGGCGGGGTCAGGTCCTCGAACACCGCGGCGAGCCGGCCGTTCTGGGCGCGGATCGCCGCGCGCTCGGCGCGGTAGTACTCCGCCACGCGCCGCAGCAGGTCCGCGAACGAGGGCATGCCGTAGCGCGCCTCGCGCGGGAAGTAGGTGCCGCCGAAGAACGGCATCCGGTCGTCCGGCGCCAGGAACATCGTCAGCGGCCAGCCGCCGCCGCGCTGGGTCAGCAGCTGCTGCGCCAGCTGGTACACGCGGTCGATGTCCGGGCGTTCCTCGCGGTCGACCTTGACGTTCACGAAGTGCGCGTTCATCAGCGCCGCGGTCGGCTCGTGCTCGAACGACTCGTGCGCCATCACGTGGCACCAGTGGCAGGCCGAGTAGCCGACCGACAGCAGGATGGGCTTGTCCTCGCGCCGGGCGCGCTCGAGGGCCTCCGCGCCCCACGGGTACCAGTCGACCGGGTTGTCGGCGTGCTGCAGCAGGTAGGGGCTGGTCTCCGCCGCGAGGCGGTTGCGCGGTCGGTCGGGCGGGGCGGGCATGCGCGAAAAGGTCCGGGGCGGGGGTGGGGGTCGGCTAGAATGCCGGCCCCAAGACTATACGCCGTGGGCGCGGCCCCGCGCCCCGCCCGACCAATGAGCGACGAGACCCTGCCCGCCCCGGACGCGACCACCGCCGGTGCCGCGCCGCCGCTGCCGCCCCTGCGCCTCAAGCGCCACGAGGAGCGCCGGCTGGCGGCCGGCCACCTGTGGGTGTTCAGCAACGAGGTCGATACCGGCGCGACCCCGCTGACGGCGTTCGCGCCCGGCGACCTGTGCGCGGTGCTGAGCGACCGCGACCGCTTCCTGGGCTACGCCTACGTCAACCCGCACTCGCTGATCGCGGCGCGCATCCTGAGCCGCGACGCCGGCTTCAGGCCCGGCCCGTCGCTGCTGGTCCACCGGCTGCGGGTGGCGCTCGCGCTGCGCGAGCGGCTGTACGAGGCGCCCTGCTACCGGCTGGTCCACGGCGAGTCGGACCTGCTGCCGGGCCTCGTGGTCGACCGCTACGACGACGTGCTGGTGGTGCAGATCGCCACCGCCGGCATGGAGGCGCAGCGCGAGGGCATCGTCGCCGCGCTCGACAAGGTCGTGCGGCCGCGAGCCATCGTGTTCAAGAACGACGGCGGCGCGCGCGAACTCGAGGGTCTGGCGAAGTACGTGGCGGCGGCCAAGGGCGACCTGCCCGAGCGCCTGGTGGTGCGCGAGGCGGGGCTCGAGTTCCACGTGCCGTTCGAGGGCGCGCAGAAGACCGGCTGGTTCTACGACCAGGCGGCCAACCGCCGGCAGTTCCTGCCGATGCTGCGCGGCGCGGGGCGCGTCCTGGACGTGTTCAGCTACGCCGGCGGCTGGGCGGTCCCCGCGGCGCGCGCCGGCGCGCAGGTCACCTGCGTGGACGCCTCGGCCGCGGCGCTCGAGGCGGCCGCGGCGAACGCCAGCGCCAACGGCGTCGCCGTGCAGACGCTGCGCGGCGACGCGTTCACGGTGCTCGAGCAGTTGCACGCGGCGCGCGAGAAGTTCGACGCCGTCATCGTCGACCCGCCCGCGTTCATCAAGCGGCGCAAGGACGCCGGCAAGGGCGAGGCGGCGTACCGGCGCCTCAACCAGCTGGCGATGCAGCTGCTGCCGCGGGACGGGCTGCTGGTGTCGTGCTCGTGCTCCTACCACCTCGAGCCCGATGCGCTGCTCGACGGCCTGCAGAAGGCCGGCCGCCATCTCGGGCGCTTCGTGCAGGTGATCGCCAGCGGCGGCCAGTCGCCGGATCACCCGGTGCACCCGGCGATCCCCGAGAGCCGCTACCTGAAGGCGTTCCTGTGCCGCGTCACGGAGGACTGAACCGCGGTGGATGCTGACCTCGCCGTGCGCGCGATCGGCCGGGCGCTGGTGCTGCCGCCGGGCGGGCCCGTGCTCCTCGGCGTGCTCGGCCTCGCGCTGCTCGGGCGCTGGCCGCGGCTCGGGCGGCTGCTGGTCGCGACCGGCCTCATGGTGCTGCTGGTGCTGTCGCTGCCGGTCACGAGCGACGTGCTGACGCTGGCGGTCGAGGAGTACCCGCCGCTCGGCGCGGCCCAGCCGGTGCCGGTCGGGGCCATCGTGGTGCTCGCCGGCGGCATCCGCCGCAACGCCGCCGACCCGGCCGGAGCCTCGCTGCGGCCGCAGACGCTCGAGCGGCTGGCGGGCGGGGCGCAGCTGGCGCGGCGCACCGGCCTGCCGCTGCTGCTGTCGGGCGGGGTCGTCGAGCCGGGCCCGGCCGAGGCGGACGTGATGCAGGCGGTCCTGAAGCGCGACTTCGGCCTCGAGGCCCGCTACCTCGAGCGCCGCTCGCGCACGACCCACGAGAACGCGCGCGAGACCGCGGCCCTGCTCGCGCCGCTGTGGGTCCGCCATGTCGTGCTCGTGACCTCGGCGGTCCACATGCGCCGCGCCGTCGCGGAGTTCGAGGCGGCCGGCCTGAGCGTGATCCCGGCCCCGGTCGGTGGCACGCTGACGGTGTCGCGCGGGCTGGCGGCCTGGCTGCCCAAGCCCTCGGCGCTCGAGCGCAGCTGGGACGCGCTGTACGAGGCGGCGGGCCTGCTGGTCATGCACCTGTCGCGCCCCGGCTGACGTAGGGGCGCGGGCCGCTTTTCGCTACACTCACGCCGATGATCACTTACCCCTCCTTCGACCCCGTCGCGCTGGCGCTCGGCCCGATCAAGCTGCGCTGGTACGGGATCATGTACGTCGTGGGCTTCCTGTCGGCATGGGGGCTGGCGCGCCGGCGCGCGGCCCGACCCGGCTCGACCTGGACCGCGCTCGACGTCGACGACTTCATCTTCTTCGCCGTCTTCGGCGTGATCCTCGGCGGACGCCTCGGCTGGCTCGCCTTCTACGGCCACGAGGCGCTCGCCCGCGACCCGCACTACTGGTACAAGATCTGGGAAGGCGGCATGAGCTTCCACGGCGGGCTCATCGGCGTCAGCGTCGCGCTCGCGCTGTTCGCGTGGCGGCGCGGCCGGGTGCTCGTCGACGTGTGGGACTTCGCCGCGCCGCTGCCGGCGATCGGCTTCGCCGCCGGGCGCCTCGGCAACTTCATCAACGGCGAGCTGTGGGGCAAGCCGACCACGGTGGCGTGGGCCTTCGCGGTGCGCCAGCCCGACGGCTCGACGCTGCTGCTGCACGCCTCGCAGCTGTACGAGGCCTGCCTCGAGGGCGGCGTGCTGTTCGCGCTGATGTGGTGGTTCACCTCGCGGCCGCGGCCGCGCTGGGCGCCGTCGGGACTGTTCCTGATCGGCTACGCGACGTTCCGGATGCTCATCGAGCTGGTGCGGGTCCCGGACGCCGACATCGGCTACCTGGCCGGCGGCTGGCTGACGATGGGCATGCTGCTGTCGCTGCCGATGCTGCTGGCCGGCATCGCGATGCTCGGCTACGCCTACGCGCGGCGCCAGCCGTCCGGCAACTACGCCGCGGCGGCCTGAACCGAACGCCGTGCGCCAGTACCTGGAGCTGCTGCGCCACGTCCGCGAGCGCGGCGCGCGCAAGCAGGACCGGACCGGCACCGGCACGCTCGCCGTGTTCGGCTGGCAGCTGCGCTTCGACCTCGCCGCCGGCTTCCCGCTGGTGACCACCAAGAAGCTGCACCTCAGGAGCATCGTGCACGAGCTGCTGTGGTTCCTGCGCGGCGAGACCAACGTGCGCTACCTGCGCGAGCACGGGGTCTCGATCTGGGACGAGTGGGCCGACGCCGACGGCGAGCTCGGACCCGTCTATGGCAAGCAGTGGCGCGATTGGGTGGCGGCCGACGGCCGGCACATCGACCAGATCGCCGGCGTGCTCGACACGCTCAGGCGCAACCCGGACTCGCGCCGGATCATCGTCAGCGCCTGGAACGTCGGCGAGCTCGAGCGCATGGCGTTGCAGCCGTGCCACGCGTTCTTCCAGTTCTTCGTCGCCGACGGGCGACTGAGCTGCCAGCTGTACCAGCGCAGCGCCGACCTGTTCCTCGGCGTGCCCTTCAACATCGCGAGCTACGCGCTGCTGACCCACATGATCGCGCAGCAGTGCGACCTCGGCGTCGGCGACTTCGTGTGGACCGGCGGCGATTGCCACCTGTACCTGAACCACCTCGAGCAGGTGGACCTGCAGCTCGCGCGCGAGCCGCGGCCGCTGCCGCGGCTCGAGATCCGCCGCCGGCCGCCGACGCTGTTCGACTACGTATACGAGGACTTCGCGGTCCTCGACTACGATCCCCACCCCGCAATCCGGGCGCCGGTCGCCGTCTGACCGCCGCGTCCGCTCGCCGAGCCGAGGACCCCGTATGAGCCCGCCCCGTGGCACCCCGCCGTTCCGCGTCCGCCGTTCCAAGATCCACGGCACCGGCGTGTTCGCCACGCGCCGCATCCGCAAGGGTCAGCGCGTCGTCGAGTACCTCGGCGAGCGCGTCTCCCATGCGGAGGCCGATCGCCGCTACGCCCACAAGGCCGACGACGACAACCACACGTTCCTGTTCACGGTGGACGCGCGCACGGTCATCGACGCCGGCGTCGGCGGCAACGCCGCGCGCTACATCAACCACTCCTGCGATCCGAACTGCGAGACCGTCGTCGAGGACCGGCGCATCTTCATCGAGGCGATCCGCGACATCGCCCCGGGCGAGGAGCTCGTCTACGACTACATGATCGAGCGGGACGCCGCCGATCCGCCCGACATCGACGAGGTGTTCCGCTGCCGCTGCGGCGCCGGCGCCTGCCGCGGCTCGATGCTGCTGCCGCCGAAGCGGCCGGCGGCGCCGCG
>JAFEDP010000121.1 GCA_018241545.1 Pseudomonadota bacterium | reverse complement strand
AGTCGGCAATGCCGGCCTGGGTTCCGGGCACCAGTTCACCGGGCAGGTGGCGTGGGTGCAGGCGCGCTTCCGCGCCGGCCTGGCGGCCTCGCTCACGCGCTCCGACGCCGGGGACCGGCGTGTCGGAGGTGTCTTCGCCGGATTGCGGACCGGTCCGGTCGCGTGGCTCGGCGAGCTCGACGTGGTGCGCGACGAGGGCTACCCCGACGGCGCCCGCACGCTCGCTGCGGCACTGGGCGAGGCCGATTGGCAGCTGCGCCGCGGCCACAACCTCAAGCTGACCGCGGAGTACTACGATCCGGACCGCCACGTCGCGCAGGATCAGCAGGTGCGCTACAGCGTCCTGTATGAGTACACGCCGCTGCCGTTCGTGCAGCTACGCGCGGGATTCCGCCGTTACCGCGGCATTCCGCAGAGCGACCTCGAGAACCGCCGTCTGGCCTTCATCGAGCTGCACGGCTTCTTCTAGGCCAGGCACGCACTCGCCGCCGGCCCGCCCGGGAGCGCCGCTGCGCGGTCGCTGACGCCGCGCGGCGACACTTCCTCCATGAACTCGCGCCGGCGCGAACGGAACGCATGTTCGAGGCGGCTCGCCCGCTGCACGGGAATCGTTCAAACATAAGACGGCCGGCAGGCCGACAGGAGTCGACGATGCGAGAACCGGAAGGAACCAGCCGCGCGCCGCGCCGGGTCTGGAATGCGTTGCCGGCGCTGCTGCTGGCGGCGGCCCTGGCCGCCTGTGGCGGCGGCTACGGCGGACAGGGCAGCAGCTACACGCCGCCCGCGCAGTCGGCGGGGCCGGCCGGCGTCGCGATCGGCGCGATCACCGGCTTTGGCAGCGTCCACCTGAACGGCAAGAAGTTCGAGACCACGAGCGCGACGATCAGCATCGACGGCAAGGCGGCCACGCAGTCGGACCTGCAGGTCGGCGACGTCATCGAGGTGAAGTCGCACCACGACAGCGCGAGCGGCAAGGACGTCGCGGACACCATCGAGATGCACAGCAACGTGCTCGGTCCGGTGGACGCCGTCGATACCGCCGCGCAGTCCCTGCGAGTGCTCGGCCAGGCGATCGCGGTCTCAGCCGACACGTCGTTCGGAAGCGGGATCAGCCCGGCCTCGCTGGCCGGCGTCGCGGTCGGCGACGTGCTGCGGGTGAGCGGAATGACCGGGGCGGACGGCACGATCCACGCGACGCGCATCGAGCGCGCGCCGAGCGGCGCCGTGTTCCACGTGATCGGCACGGCCGCCGCAACCGACGTCGCGGCCAGGACCCTCAAGATCAACGCCCTGGTCGTCGACTTCTCCGCCGCGACGCTGGTGGACTTCCCGTCATCCGGGCCTCAGGACGGCGACCTCGTCGAGGCGGATGGCAGCAGTCTGGACGCCGCCGGCGAGTTCAAGGCCACGCGCCTCGAGCGGCGCAACGGCAAGGATCTCAAGGCCGACGCCGACGGCGAGGCCGAGGTGGAGGGGATCGTGACGCGCTTCGCCTCGACCAGCGACTTCGACGTCGCGGGCACCTCGGTGGTGGCCTCGGCGAGCACGTCCTTCGAGGGCGGCTCGGCGTCCGACCTCGCCCTGAACGTGCGCGTCGAGGTGGAGGGCACCGTGAATGCCTCCGGTGTCCTGAACGCGACTCGCATCCGCATCGAGCACCCGTCGACGGTCCGGCTGGTCGCCCAGGTGGACGCCGTGGATGCGGCGGGCGGCACGGTGACCCTGCTGGGCACCACCGTGTCCGTGACCGCGATGACGCGCTTCGAGGACCACAGCGCGGCGAACCTCAGCACCTTCAGTCTCACGGACGTCCATACCGGTGACTGGCTGGAGATCCGCGGCAGCCAGAGCCCCGCCGGCAGCAACACCGTCGTCGCCGCGCGGCTCGAGCGCCGCGATCCGGCGGCGCAGGTCCTGTTATCCGGCACGGTCGCCACGGCAACAGCGCCGGACTTCGGGATCCTCGCCGTCCACGTCGCCACCACTCCGGCCACGCAGTTCGTGGACGCGACCGGGCAGAGCACGGATGCGACGACCTTCTTCCTCGGCCTCGTGGGCCAGCAGGCGGTCGCGCTCGGCGGTTGGGACGGGACCACGCTCACGGCCGCTCGGGCGCTGCTCGGCGCGGAAGGCGAGAACGGCGAGACCGAGGATCACTGATCGGGAGCCGGGATCGGCGGCGCGGAACCGAGCGCATCGGTTCCGCGCCCTTGCCGCGGTGGCGCGGGCCGATCCCGCACGCCGGCGGGGCGGAACGTATACTGCCCCGATGGATTGGCGAGTGAGTCGTTGCCGGCGCCTCGGACGCGCTCCCGCCACGGTCCTCGTGGCCGCAGCACTCGTGGTGCCAGGCGCAACGCCGCGGGCCGACGGTCCCGTGAGCGGCTTCGTGGACGTGACCACGGATTACGTATTCCGCGGCGTATCCCAGACCTACGGTGGCGCCGCGCTGCAGGGCGCGATCAATTACCAGCACGCGAGCGGCTGGTTCGCGGGTGCGTGGGCCTCCAATGTCGACCCGTACCCGTTCGGTTCCGACTTCGCCGAGCTCAATCTCTATGGAGGCTTCGGCTGGACGCTCGCGCCGCGCTGGAGCGCGCATGCGAGCTACACGCGCTACCTCTACGTGTGGGATCGCCGGCCGCGGCCCTACGACTACGGCGAGGTCGCGCTCAGCGTGGCGTTCGAGGATCGCCTGGCGGTGACGGTCTCGTTCGAGCCCGACAGCGTGCGGTACACGTCGCTGGGTTATCGGGCGCACGAGCCGTCCTCGGCCTACGAGGTGGCCGGGCGCTGGCCGGTCGGCCACGGCGTGGCACTGACCGCGGGCGTCGGATACTACGACCTGCAGCACCTGTATGGCGTCGGCTACTGGTCCGGCAATGCCGGCGTGAGCTACACCATCGGTCGGTTCGAGCTCGGCGTCAGCCGCTTCTTCGCCGACGGCACGGTCCGCCGCCTCTACGAGGACGCATCGGCCGACGGCCGCTGGGTGGCGACTGCGATCTGCCGGTTCTGAGGGGTGCGGCGCGCGTCCGCGGTGAACCCTTGCTACGGTTGCGGGTACTTACGGTCAGCCGATCACCGTCCCGGGGGCCGCGCGCGCGGTACAAGTACTTGGAAAGTCTCGAGAAAGGGGTTTCTGGCGGCTGGCGCGACGGCGATGCAGACGAGGGCGACGCTGTCTTGCTGCGCCGCGTCAGCGCAGGCGACCGTGATGCGTTCCGCGACCTCTACGTCCGCTACCACCGGCGGCTCGCGCGGTTCCTGACCCGCCTGACCCACGGTCGGGACGACGCCGAAGACATCATCAACGACACGCTGTGGATCGTCTGGCAGCGGGCCGGCGAGTTCCGCGGCGCCTCGCGCGTCTCGACCTGGATCATGGGCATCGCCTACCGGCGCGCGCTCAAGAACATCCGTCGCGCGGCGACCCACGCCCGGGCGATGACGCTGGAGCTCGGGGAGTCGGCCACGACGGGCGGCGACGAGGCGGAGGCGAGCGCCAATCGCCAGTGGATCGAGCGCGGCATGGCGCAGCTGCCGCTCGAGCAGCGCCTGGTGCTCGAGTTCACCTACTACTTCGACCATTCGTGCGAGGAGATCGCCGAGATCATGGAGTGTCCCGTGAACACCGTGAAGACCCGGATGTTCCACGCGCGCCGCAAGCTGCGCACGCTGCTCAACGACGCGGCGGAGCCGCCGGTGGTGCAGTCGTGAGCGCCGGCACACCCGTCGACAGCGTGTGCGACGCGGAGGCCGCCCGCCTGCTGCCCTGGTTCGTCACCGGCCGGTTGTCGAGCGACGATCGCGGTCGGGTCGAGCAGCACGTGCGCGACTGCGCCGTCTGCCGCGCGGACCTCGAGGCGCAGCGCCGGATCCGCGCCGCGCTGCGCGCCGACGGCACGGTCGAGTACGCGCCGCAGGCCGGTCTCGCCGCAACGCTCGCCCGGATCGACGAACTGGCGCGCGACGGCGCACCATCCGCCGCGCCGCCCGCGCCGCCGCCGGGCGCGCCGCACCCGCCGTACGCCGCCCACGTGCTCACGGGACTGCTGATGGCGCTGCTCGGGCTGGTGCTGGCCGCGATCACGATCGCCTGGATCGTCGCGCTCGCCTCGCTGGTGACCACCGGCGCGATCTTCGGCTGGTGGCTGCCGCACGACGTGCCGTTCTGGGCGGCGCTGCTGATCCTGGTGGTCGTCTACAACCTGGTGGTCTGGCCGATCAAGGCGGCGCGCCGCGCCGCCTACGGCCAGTACGGCGGCTACCGCGCCTACCACGGCCCCTGGGTCGCCGCCTGGGACGGGGTGGCGACGCTCGCGGTGGTGGTGCTCGTCGGCTGGTACGCCTACCACCACGTGCCGGAGGTGCGCGACCTGCTGGACCACCTGCGTGGCGCCTTCGACCACGCCGTGCACGCCCTGGGCGGCGGCACCGGCGAGCCGTCACGGATGATCGGCACGGACCTCCTGGGCACAGTCCTCGCCGTCGTGCGCGCCGACCACCGCGTAGGGCTGGAAGGCCTGCAGTGAGGCGACGAGCGCGTCCTGCACGGCGCGCAGCGCGCGCAGGTCCCCGCACAGCGCGCCGGCCTCCTGCTTGACGGCGCGCGCCTGCGCCTCGACCTGGCTCCCGACCCGCGACAGGTCGCCCTTGGCGAGGCCTTCGGCGACGCTCGACACCGCCGTGACCCCGACCTGGGCGCCGGCGAGGCCGGTGGCGCCGGCGTGCGCGATCAGCGCGTCGACGCCGGCGTAGTAGCGCGCCAGGTCCGCGCGCTGCGCGTCGGTCACCGCCACGGGCGCGCCGCGGATCGTGAGCGCGCCGTCCTTGGCGATGAGCGCCTGTGAGCCGTCGCTCGCGGTCAGCACGACCTGCCCGTCGCGCAGCGCCAGGTTGCCGTGCGCGGTGCCGGACGGCACCACCGTGACGTCCGAGCGGCCGCAGCCGGCGAGCGCGGCGAGGCCGCCGGCGGCCGCGACGAGGTAGACGAGGGAGCGGGCGCGCATCGGGGACCTCCTGGGTCGGGACGGGCGTGGGGAGCCTAGCACGCGTGCGCGCCACGCCCGCCTGCGGCTATCCTCGCCTCGTCGCGGCGGAGGCTCGGCATGGCGCAAGGTCCTCTCTGGCAGTGGTCGGCGGTGGCGACGGCGCGCGCCGTGCGGGCCCGCGAGGTGTCGGTGACCGAGGTCGTGCGCGCGCACCTCGCGCGCCTGCGCGACGCCAATCCGGCGGTCAACGCCGTGGTCGCGGACCTCGGCGCCGAGGCGCTGCGTGAGGCGAGGCGCGCCGACCGCGCGCTCGCCCGCGGCGCCGAGCCCGGGATCCTGGCCGGCGTGCCGCTCACCATCAAGCAGAACGTCGACGTGCACGGCCACCCCAACCCCAACGGCGTGGTGGCGCAGCGCGCGCTGATCGCCCCCGCCGACGCGCCGGTCGTGCGCAACCTGCGCCGCGCCGGCGCGATCGTCATCGGCCTCACCAACACGCCGGAGTTCTCGCTGCGCGGATTCACCGACAATCCGCTGCATGGCCTGACCCTGAACCCGTGGGACGCCGCCATCACCTGCGGCGGCTCCTCCGGCGGCGCCGCCGCCGCGGTGGCGCTCGGCATCGGTGCGCTCGCCCACGGCAACGACATCGGCGGCTCGCTGCGCTGGCCGGCGCACTGCAACGGCGTGGCGACGATCCGCCCGACGCTCGGGCGCGTGCCGGCCTTCAACCCGAGCGCCGCGAGCGAGCGGCCGATGCTGCAGCAGCTGATGTCGGTGCAGGGCCCGATCGCGCGCGAGGTGCGCGACGTCGCGCTCGCGCTCGAGGCGATGAGCGAGCGCGACCCGCGCGACCCGTGGTGGGTGCCGGCGCCGCTGCGCGGCCCGCCGCCGCGGCGGCCGCTGCGGGTCGCACTCGCGCGCCTGCCGCCGGACCTCGTCGCCGACGCCGGCACGCTCGCGCACGTGATGCGCGCCGCCACCTGGCTCGCCGAGGCCGGCTACGCGGTCGAGGAGGTCGCGGTGCCCGACATCACCGCCGCCTGGCGCCTGTGGGCCGGCCTGCTGTCGACCGACATCGCGCTGCTGCAGGAGGCGCAGATGCTCGCGGTCGCCTCGCCCGACTTCCACGCCGCGCTCGCGGGCCTCAGGGCGCTCGCGGCGCCGCTCGGCGCCAAGGCCTACCTCGAGGCGCTCGCGGCGCGCTCGAGCGAGCTGCGCCGCTGGCTGCTGTTCCTGGAGGACTGGCCGCTGGTGCTGACGCCGGTGACGGTGCGGCCGACCCCCGGCCCGCGCGCCGACCTCG
Organism: Pseudomonadota bacterium; assembly: GCA_018241545.1. Classification (GTDB taxonomy): domain Bacteria; phylum Pseudomonadota; class Gammaproteobacteria; order Steroidobacterales; family Steroidobacteraceae; genus CAIKZZ01. Next base: position 2,070 of record JAFEDP010000121.1, on the reverse strand, counting down.
GCGGCCCGGCGGCGGTGCGCGAGATCTTCTACAACGACCTGCGCTTCGTGCCCGCGGTCAACGTGCTCGGCCTGCCGGCGGCGGTCGTGCCCGCGGGCCTGCAGCAGGGGCGCCCGGTCAGCGTGCAGCTCATCGCCTCGCGCTACCGGGAGGACCTGTGCCTCGCGGCCGCACGCGCGATCGAGCGCCGCGCCGGCGTGCTCGCGCGCGCGCTGTGGGCGCGTGCGCCGCAGCCGCGGGCGCCTACTGCTCGGTGAACGCCCAGCTGAACGTGTAACCGCCGCCCGTGGCGCTGCCGCTGATCGTGCGGTTGCCGTATTGGTCGGCGCCGAGCGTGCCGGTGGCGCCCGGCGGGCTCTGGTTCGGGTCACTGAGCCAGATACCGCCTGCCCCCGCCTGCATCGAGCCGCCGTCGCAGGTGTAGGTCGCGAGCCAGGAGGTCGCGCCGATCGCGTAGTAGGTGGCCGGGGTCGTCGTGTAGTCGATCGTGAGGCCGGCCGCGCCGGCCGGGATGTCGGCGGTATTCGGCGAGACCGAGCAGTTCGGCGCCGAGAACGTCACCGTGCCGGTCGCCGTGAACACCGCCTTGGTCGGGGTCGAGTGATCCGGGTCGAGCGTGAAGGTCACGGAGGCGACGATGCGGTCGCCGAAATCGGCGGTCGCCGTGCCGGTCCAGGTCTGCCCGCAGGGCACGTCCGAGGCCTCGACCTTGTAGTAGCCCTGGATCGTCGCCGCCGGCGGCACGCCGTGATTGCTGATCACGATGTAGCTGTCGACGAGCTTCTGGTCGGGCTTGTCGCGGCAGAACTTGATCTCGCCGCCCTGGTCCCAGCGGCGCGGGTTCCAGTTCTGCCCGTCGATCTTGATCAGCGCGTCGATGTCGAGGCCGTCCTGCGCCGGCAGGTGCTCGAACTTGAAGGTCAGCTTCTTGACCGTGTCCGAGGTGACTTGGTAGCGGTCGTAGGAGGCGCGCAACGGCTCGAGGTCGACGTTGGAGGTGACCGTGTCCGCGCCGGCGAACGGGTGGCTGCCGATGCTCGGCTGCGTGGCGGGGAAGCGGCTGCCGGCCTGGTCGAGCGCGCTGTAGCGGGTCTGCGCCGTGAGGATCGGCGGCAGGTCGGTGTTGAGGTTCTCGACCGCGAACTGGCGGAAGTAGGTCTTGAAGTTGTAGATGCCGTTGCCGAGCGCGCGGGTGCCGGCCTGCGCGCCGCTCAGGCCGGTGAGCTGGCTCCAGGCCGTTGCCATCGAGCTGTCGCCGACGTGCTGCTGGAAGAAGTACGGGTAGATGTAGGCCGAGTAGGTGTGGTCGCTGTTGCTCGAGTCGAGCGGCAGCGTCGAGGGCTGGAAGGTGTTCGTGAAGCGCGTGTGCACCTCGCTGGCCGCCGCCTGCGGCACGAAGCGCGCCTCGGCCCAGGTGGCCGAGGCCTCCGTGAACCAGAAGTCCTCGGTCGTGATGTTGCAGTTGTGCGCATCCTGCAGCACGTGGAAGAGCTCGTGCGCCAGCGTCGAGTCGAACTTGCTCGAGCCGAGCTCGCCACGGTCGACGAGCACGAAGTCCGCGCAGGTGCCGTTGTCGCGCGGATAGCTAGCGATCGTCGCGCCGTCGATCGACGACTCCCCGCTCGAGCTGTCGCACAGCGACCCCTGCCGCCCGTTGGCGAGACCGCTCGCGGTGCAGCCATCGACCAGGTAGACGTCGACGGCCGTGTCGGGACTGCCGCCCACCGTGCCGAGGTCGGGTACCGGCTGGCCCATCAGGCTCGTCATCGGCCCCAGCAGCCTGGCCGCGGTGAGGCCGGCGACCGCGAGCATCGTGTCGTCCGCGCCCGCCGGGTCGGCGATGCACTCGACCCAGATACGGACGGCCGTGCCGCTCGCCGGCGCCACCAGGATGGACTTCCAGCCGGAGTCCCCGACCTCGCCGTCGGCGAGCACGCACGCCGTCCCCGGCGCCGAGGCACGGCTCGCCACGTGCGCCCGCGCCCCGGACGCCGCGGCGGCGCTTCCCTGCTGGAAGACGCTGTCCGAGGCCGTCGGGCGCGCGAGGAACGGCGCGATCAGCGCCGCGAC
>JAFEDP010000120.1 GCA_018241545.1 Pseudomonadota bacterium | reverse complement strand
AAGCGACCAGGCTGGCGGCAGGGAGCGGGGCGCGGCCTCGCCGGGAGAGGACTTTCCATGTCATGGACGACTGGCCGCCCGGCGGCGTGTGCTCTGGCGGTGGTGCTGATGGCGTGCAGTGTCGTGGCCGGCGCGGCGCACCTCGTCACCGACATCAACCGCCAGCCGGTGGCCTACGGCAATGCGAGCAGCCACTGGGTGGCCGTCGGTGGCTACACGCTGTTCCTGATGGACGACGGCATCCATGGCCAGGAGTTGTGGCGCACTGACGGCACCGCCGCCGGCACGCAGCTCGTCAAGGACATCCGCCCGGGCCCGGCGGGCTCGAACGCGACGCAGCTGACGGTGGTCGGTGGCGTGCTCTATTTCTTCGCCGACGACGGCACCAACGGCGTCGAGCTGTGGCGCTCCGACGGCACCGCCGCGGGTACCCACATCGTCGCCGACATCAATCCGGGCGCCGGCGACGGCGCGACGGCCGCGAGCGCGACCGGCGAGGCGATCCCGGCGATCGGCGGCGTGCTCTACTTCTGCGGCACGGACGCGGGCGGCGGCGCGGAGCTGTGGCGCTCGGACGGCACCGCGACCGGCACCTACCGGGTCGCCGACATCAACCCGGGCGCGGCCGGGTCCGGCCCCGGCGGCTTCGCGGTCGTCGGGTCGCGGCTGTTTTTCTTCGCCGACGACGGCGTGCACGGTCCAGAGCTCTGGATCTCGGACGGCACGGCGGCCGGCACGCACCTGGTCGCGGACGTCTATCCGGGACGCACCGGATCCGGCGCGAGCGGCCTGACGCCGACCTCGAGCGGCGTGTTCTTCCTCGCCGACGACGGCACGCACGGGCGCGAGATCTACTACGCGAGCGGCGACGGCAGCGGCGCGCATCTCGTCGCGGACCTGTGGCCGGGCGCCAACGGCGCGCAGTACACGGCGCTCGCACCGTACGGCGCCGACGTCGTCTTCGCAGCCAACGTGTTCAGCAACGGCCACGGCGCGAACAACATCTACCGCGCGAGCGCCAGCGGCGTGACGCTGCTGTACAGCGGCCCGCCCGCGATCAACGGTCCCCTGCCGGCCGAGGGCTTCGTGCCGTTCGGCGGCCGACTGCTGTTCACCGGCGCCGATGCGCAGAGCGCGGGCGAGCTGTGGGTCACCGACGGAACGGTCAGCGGCACCCACCGCCTCGGCGGCGGCGTCGGCCTCGTCGCGACGACGCTGCTCGGCGCGCCGCCATTGATCGGGTCCCTGACCGGCAGCGACGGGGTGTACTTCTTTGGCTACACCGGCGCCGCCGGCTCGCAGGTCAACCTGTGGCGCAGCGACGGCACCGAGGCCGGCACCGTGCTGTACGCGACGACGGCGCCCGGCTTCGTCTCGAGCGGGCTCGCCCAGTTCCAGGGCCGCGTCTACTACGCCGACGGCCGCTTCGGCGCCAACGGCCTCGAGCTATGGTCGAGCGACGGCACGGCGGCCGGCACGCGGCTGGTCGCCGACCTCAACCCGGGACCCGCGGACTCCGCGCCCGACGGGTTCGCGGTCGCGGGCGGGCGCCTGTACTTCACGGCGATCGGCTCGAGCGCGGTCGGCGCAGGGCCCTGGTCCAGCGACGGGACGGCGGCGGGCACCGTCGCGCTGGTCCCGGCCGGGCCGCCGGTGCACACGCTCGATTCGGCGCCGCAGCTCTGGTTCGCGCTCGGCAATCGCGCCCTGTTCACCGCGAGCGACGGCCTGCACGGCAACCAGCTGTGGGCCTCCGACGGCACCGCCTCCGGCACGGCGATGCTCACGAGCGCCGGCGGCGGCGCGACCTTCCCTCCGGGCTTCGTCTCGCAGCTGAACTCGCTCGTGCTGTTCGCGGCCGACGACGGCGTGCACGGCACGGAGCTGTGGGCGACCGACGGCACGCCGGCCGGCACCCGACTCGTCGCCGACATCAACCCGGGGAGCGGGACGAGCTCGCCGGCCGGGTTCGTGGGCGGCCCCGTCGTGCTGAACGGCTTCGCGTACTTCACCGCCGACGACGGCGTCCACGGCCGCCAGCTGTGGCGCAGCGACGGCACCGCAGCGGGCACCTCGATGCTCGTCGACCTGAGCCCGGCGCAGCTGCAGAACGCCGCGGCGGTCGCGGCGGTGCTCGGCAGCCGCGTGGTGTTCGCCGCCTGGGAGCCGGACGGCGTCTACTGGTGGGCCACCGACGGCACCGCCGCCGGCACGCAGCTCGTCTCCAAGGCGGCGTTCCTGAGCTCGACCAACGCCGCGGTCGCAAACGGGCTGCTGTATTTCGGCGGCCAGGCGCCGGCCCCGACCGCCTCGCGCGGGCAGCTGTGGCGCACCGACGGCACGGCCGCGGGCACGCAGCTCGTCGCCGACCCGATGCCGTCGGCGAGCTACACCGCGGTCGACTCCCTCGCCACGCTCGGCGGCAAGGTGCTGTTCTGGTACTGCGCGACCGGCATCGCGAACGGCTGCGTCGAGTACGTGAGCGATGGCACGGCCGGCGGCACCTCGCAGCTCACGCCCGACCCGTTCTCGCCGCCCGGTCCCGCCGGCGCCAACTCGAGCGTCGTGCTCGGCAACCAGCTGGTCTACGCGCTCTCCACCACCACGATCACGGCGCTGCGAGTCACCGACGGCACGGCCGCCGGGACGCACGACCTGCTCTCCTCGCCCGCGAGCAGCAGCGACCGCATCCTGTCGCTGGCGGCCGCCGGCGGCAAGGTGCTGTTCACCCGCCACGATCCGGTGCTCGGGCCGTCGGTGTGGCGCAGCGACGGGACCGCCGCCGGCACGGCGCTGGTCGCCGTGCTCGAGCCCGGCACGCTCGACCAGTACCTGCCGTACGGCTACGTCGCGCTCGGTCGCGAGGTCCTGTTCAGCGGCTACCGGACCGCGACCGGCCAGGAGCTGTTCGCGCTCGAGCTCGACGCGCCGAGCGCCAACGACGATGGCGCGAGCACCTCGAGCGCCACCGCCGTGACGATCCCGGTGCTGGCCAACGACGGCAGCGTCGGTGCCCCGATCGATCCGGCGAGCCTCACGATCGTCGCGTCGCCCGCGAACGGCAGCGCCAGCGTCGACGGCGCCGGTCGCGTCACCTACACGCCGAACCCGGGCTTCTCCGGGGCCGATGCCTTCACCTACACGGTGGCGGACACCCTGGGCGGCGTGTCGACGCCGGCGACGGTCACGGTGGTGGTCGCCGAGCCCGCCGGAGCGAGCCCCGGCACCGCGCCGCCGCCGCCGCCGCCTTCGGGCCAGGGCGGGGGCGGGGGTGGCGCGCTCGACCTGCTGGCGCTCGCGCTGCTCGCGGCGCTGCCGCTGGTGCGGCGGCGCGTCGCCTAGTCGGCTTCCTCCGGGGCGGCGCGCAGGGCGCCGTGGTCGATCGCGAGACGCCCGACGCGCAGCACCGCCTGGGTGCGGTTGGCGACGCCGAGCTTGCGCAGCACTGCGGTCACGTGCGCCTTCACGGTCGCCTCGGAGACGTCGAGCTCGAAGGCGATCTGCTTGTTGAGCAGCCCCGACAGCAGCATGCTGAGCACGCGGAACTGCTGCGGCGTCAGCTCGGCGAGCCGCGCCGCCACCTCGAGGTCGGCGGAGCCGGGGGTACCGGGCGCCGGGGCGCGGTAGTCGGGCGGCGCGACGAGCTCGCCCTGCAGCACGGCCTCGACGCCGGCGCCGATCGCGGCGGCGTCGGCGGACTTGGCGATGAAGCCCTGCGCGCCGTAGGAGAAGGCGTTGGCGACCGTCGGGGCGTCGGCGGTCGCCGAGACGATCACGACCGGCAGCTCCGGGCGCGAGCCGCGCACGTGGGCGAGGGCGCTGAAGCCGTGCGCGCCCGGCATGTCGAGGTCGAGCAGCAGCACGTCGGCCTGCGGGTGGCGCTCGATGGCCTCGAGCACCGCCGCGACGCTGTCGGCCTCGACGAACTCGGCGTCGGGCAGCGCGCCGGCCACCGCGCCGCGCAGCGCCGCCCGGAACAGCGGATGGTCGTCCGCGATCAGGATCGTGCGGCCCACGGTGCGGCGCGCTGCCCCGCTACTTCTGCGGGCGGTGCTCGACCAGCTGCCGGACCACCGACGGATCGGCGAGCGTCGAGGTGTCACCGAGCTGGTCGGCCTCGTCGGCGGCGATCTTGCGCAGGATGCGGCGCATGATCTTGCCGCTGCGGGTCTTGGGCAGGCCCGGCGCCCACTGGATCACGTCCGGCGAGGCGATCGCGCCGATCTGCTGGCGCACGGTCTGCTTGAGCTCGACGAGCAGCGCGTCGGTCGGGTCGATGCCGGCCTTGAGCGTCACGTAGGCGTAGATGCCCTGGCCCTTGATGTCGTGCGGGTAGCCGACGACCGCGGCCTCGGCGACCGACGGGTGCGCGACCAGGGCGCTCTCGACCTCGGCGGTACCGAGCCGGTGGCCGGAGACGTTGATGACGTCGTCGACGCGGCCGGTGATCCAGTAGTAGCCGTCCTCGTCGCGACGCGCGCCGTCGCCGGTGAAGTACGTGCCCGGGAAGGTGCGGAAGTAGGTGTCGATGAAGCGCTGGTGGTCGCCGTAGACGGTGCGCATCTGGCCGGGCCAGGAGTCGAGCAGCACCAGGTTGCCCTCGCAGGCGCCCTGGAGTTCCTGGCCCGCGCCGTCGACGATCGCGGGCAGGACGCCGAAGAACGGCGTCGTCGCCGAGCCCGGCTTCAGGCGCGTGGCGCCGGCGAGCGGCGTGATCAGGATGCCGCCGGTCTCGGTCTGCCACCAGGTGTCGACGATCGGGCAGCGGTGGTCGCCGACCACGCGGTGGTACCACTCCCAGGCCTCCGGGTTGATCGGCTCGCCGACGCTGCCGAGCAGGCGCAGCGACTGGCGGCGGTGCTTCTTGACCCACTGCTCGCCCTCGCGCATCAGCGCGCGGATCGCGGTCGGGGCGGTGTAGAAGATCGTGACGCCGTGGCGGTCAATGACGTCCCAGAAACGGCCCGGGTCGGGGTAGTTGGGCACGCCCTCGAACATCAGGGTCGTGGCGCCGCAGGCGAGCGGGCCGTAGACGACGTAGCTGTGGCCGGTGACCCAGCCGACGTCGGCGGTGCACCAGAACAGGTCGCCGTCGCGGTAGTCGAACACGTTCTCGAACGTGTAGGCGGCGTACACGAGGTAGCCGCCCGAGGTGTGCAGCACGCCCTTGGGCTTGCCGGTCGAGCCCGAGGTGTAGAGGATGAAGAGCGGATCCTCGGCCCCCACCGGCACCGGCGGGCAGTCGCTGCTCGCGCGTGCCATCAGCTCCTCGTACTTGAGGTCGCGGCCCGCGGCCCAGGCGACGTCGCCGCCGGTGCGGCGGATCACGACGACCTTCTCGACGCTGGCGCAGCCGGCCTGGGTGAGCGCGGCGTCGACGTTGGCCTTGAGCGGCACCTTGCGGCCGCCGCGCAGGCCCTCGTCGGCGGTCACGACGAGCTTCGAGCCGCAGTCCTGGATGCGGCTCGCGAGCGACTCCGGCGAGAAGCCGCCGAAGACGATCGAGTGGATCGCGCCGAGCCGGGCGCAGGCGAGCATCGCGACCGCCGCCTCCGGGATCATCGGCAGGTAGATCGTGACGCGGTCGCCCTTGGCGACGCCGAGTCCCTTGAGCACGTTGGCGAAGCGGCACACCTCGGCATGCAGCTCGCGGTAGCTGACGCGCCGGCTGTCCTTGGGGTCGTCGCCCTCCCAGAGGATCGCGGTCTGGTCGCCGCGCGTGGCCAGGTGGCGGTCGAGGCAGTTGGCCGCGACGTTGAGCACGCCGTCGCCGTACCAGCGGATGCGGAAGTTGTGCAGGTCGAAGGAGACGTCGCGAACCTCGGTGTACGGCTTGATCCAGTCGATCCGTCGCCCGACCTCGCCCCAGAACGCGCCCGGGTCCTTGAGGCTGCGGGCGTAGTCCGCGGCGTAGCGGTCGGCGGTGACGCGCGCCTTGCGCGCGAACTCGGCAGGCACTTCGTACACGTGGCTCATGGCGTGATCCCCCTGAAGACATGGCGCCGACGCCGACCCCCACCGCCGGGTGGGCGCCGGGCCGCGACCGGCTACTTCTAGCACCGCGGCCGGCCCGGGGCGGTAAGACCTTGGTCTTAACCCCCCACTTACGACCTTTGGCTAATTACCGGGTGCCCCCATCGTAGGCAGCATCCGGCGAGGATCGTTCATGAAACGGCCGCCCGGCTCAAGCCGCACTGTCCGCAACCGGGCAGCCGCGGTGCGGCACCCGGGGCGCGGCCGCCGGGAGCGGCGCGGGCGCCGGTCCCGGCGCCGTCGCGCGCCCGGCGGGCATTCCAACGCGCGAGGGGGACCCAAGCCATGGCGAAGTCGGATTCCATCGACTGGGCGGCGGTGATCGCCGATCCCAGGTTCCAGCAGCTGCACCGCAAGAAGATGGCCTTCCTGTGGGGGCTGATGGCCTTCTCGGTCGTCTACTACTTCGCCCTGCCGATCGGTGCGGCCTACTTCCAGGACCTGTTCAAGGTCAAGGTCTGGGGGGTCGTCAACATCGGCCTGCTGTTCGCGCTCAGCGAGTTCATCGTCGCCTGGGGCATCGCGATCTACTACTCGAAGGTCGCGAACCGCGACTTCGACCGCCTCGCCGGCGAGATCGCCGCCGACTTCGCCAAGCGCGCGGGGGGCTGAGGCCATGCAACTCACCACCAAGAAGCTCGCCGGCATCGGCCTTGCCACCGTGCTGTCCCTGGGCGCCACCTCGGCGCTCGCCGACGGCAGCGCCGCCGGCCAGTACCGCTGGGTCACGTTCGCGGTGTTCGCCGCGATCATCGCGCTCACGATGTACATCACCTACCGCGCGGCCAAGCGGGTCAAGTCCGCCTCGGACTTCTACACCGCGGGCGGCGGCATCAGCGGCCTGCAGAACGGCTGGGCGATCGCCGGCGACTACCTGTCCGCGGCCTCGTTCCTCGGCATCGCCGGGCTGATCTCGCTGTACGGCTACGACGGGTTCATGTACTCCGTCGGCTGGCTGGTCGCGTACATCACGGTGCTGCTGGTGATCGCGGAGCCCTGCCGCAACATCGGCAAGTACACGCTGTCCGACATCCTCGCCTACCGCAACGACCCCAAGAAGACCCGCGTGGTCGGGGCGCTGTCGGTGATCACGGTCTCGACCTTCTACCTGACGGCGCAGATGGTGGGCGCCGGCGTCCTGATCAAGACGCTGATCGGCATCGACTACGAGATCTCGGTGATCACGGTCGGCTTTCTGATGCTCGGCTACGTGCTGTTCGGCGGCATGGTCGCGACCACCTGGGTCCAGATCATCAAGGCCATCCTGCTGGTGCTGGCCTCGGTGCTGATCGTGATGATCGTCTGGACGCCGTACGGCTTCTCGCTGCCGGGCTTCCTCGCCGACGTGATCGGCGATCCGAAGGTGCAGGCGCGGGTGGCCTCGCTGCTCGGCGACGCGGCCAAGAACATGTCGCCGGCGGACCTCGGCCAGCGCTTCCTGGAGCCGGGCCTGTACTTCAAGGCGCCGGTCGACCAGATCTCGCTCGGCATGGCGCTGGTGTTCGGCACCGCCGGCCTGCCGCACATCCTGATGCGCTTCTTCACCGTGCCGACCGCGCAGCAGGCGCGCAAGTCGGTGGTGTGGGCGATGGCGATCATCGGCGGCTTCTACGTGCTGACGCTCTTCCTCGGCTTCGGCGCCGCCAAGCACGTGGGTCCCGGCAACATCGCCGCGGTCGACGCCGGCGGCAACATGGCCGGCCCGCTGCTCGCGCAGTTCATCGGCGGCGGCGCGGACTCGTTCTTCGGCAACTTCATGCTGGCGTTCGTCTCGGCGGTCGCGTTCGCGACCATCGTCGCGGTGGTCGCGGGGCTCGTGCTGGCGGCGGCCTCGGCGATGGCGCACGACCTGTGGGTCGGCGTGGTGCACGGCGGCGAGACGGTGCCGCCGCAGCAGCAGGTGCGCGCGGCGCGCATCGCGACGGTGGTGGTCGGCGCGATCGCGATCACCATCGGCATCGCCGCCAAGGGCCAGAACGTCGCGCACCTGGTGGCGCTCGCCTTCGCGGTCGCCGCGAGCGCGAACTTCCCGTGCGTGCTGCTGACGCTCTATTGGAAGCGCTGCAACACGACCGGCATCGTCGCCGGCATGATCATCGGCACGATCGCCGCGGTCGGGCTGCAGATGGTCTCGCCGAACCTGACCTATCCGAAGGCGGTGCGCGCGGCCGCGCAGAAGGTGCTGAGCGGCGAGGTCGCCAAGCGGGCCTCCATCGCGGAGGCGGCCGCCTCCGGCGACGCCGCCAAGGTCGCGCTCGCCGAGCGCGACACCATCTCGCTCGACCGCGCGGTCAAGAAGGCCAAGGCGGACCTGCAGAAGGTGGAGGGCCAGGAGACCTCGATCATGGGCCTCGAGAAGCCGCT
>JAFEDP010000011.1 GCA_018241545.1 Pseudomonadota bacterium | reverse complement strand
CAGCGCCTCGATGATCCTGAGGTGCTCGACGATCGAGCGTGCCGCCCGGTCGTCCTGCGTGATCGTGGCCTTGCGGATCGCGCGCACGTGGATGAACAGGTTCTCGGTCGCGTCGGCGATCAACTGGGACCCGCCGAGCTTGATCACCATCTGGTGGAACGCGATGTTCGCGTCCGAGTACTCGCCGATGTGCTCGGACGGAGGGGAGTTCTCGAACTCGTCGAACAGGTGCCGGAGCTTGGCGAGGTCGGCATCCGAGGCGTGCAGGGTCGCGAGCCGCGCGGACATGCTCTCGAGCGCCGCCCAGACCTGGATCATCTCGATGATCTCGCGCTTGGACTTGCGCACGATGAAGATGCCGCGCCGCGGCACCGTGCGCACGAAGCCCTCCTGCTCGAGGATCGACAGCGCTTCGCGGACCGGCGTGCGGCTGACCCCAAGCGCCGCGGTTAGTTGCCGCTCGTCGATTCGCAACGGCTGGCGCTGGCTGTAGATATCCATGCCAGCGATCGCGTCCTTGAGCAGCGCATACGCCTGGTCGCGCAGGCTCGTCGAGTTCAGGGGCGCGAGCGGCAGCGGAGCCGCCGAATCACCTTCCCTGAGGAACGCCGTCGTTGCGCTCATCTGCCCCCCTGACTGTCCGACACGCGCCGCCGCGGCGCGACCGCGGCGGCCCAAGGCACTCTACCTGATCCGGCTTCGGCCCCTGCTCGGCGCGGTCCGCCGTTCAGGCCGCCATCGCCGGCCGGGTCGGGATGCCGTGCGACGGCGCTGCCGGCGCCGGCGCTTCCGCCGCGCCCAGGCCTGCGTAGCGGCCGCCGTTCGAGGCGCGCGCCAGCACATCGAGTGGCAGCGCCGCGATCGCGCGCGCCGACAGCAAGCCAAAGACCAGCGCGGCGACCGCCGCGAGCGAATACAGGATCACGGGTGACATCACGTTGGCACTCCCATCGAAGTTGCTGAACGGATGTCATTATATTTTGCGCTGCAATACAAAACAAGATATATCTGATATCAGTATGCGAATCAGATAGTTGCAGCACAACACAGCCCTGCCCGAATGTCCCGAATCAGGTCCAATCGCTCTCGGCTCCCTGCCGTCGGCCGTTCCCGCCGCACCCTCTGGAGCGGATCGGCCTCGGCCGCCTAGCGTTTGACACCCCTAGATATATCACATATGGTCGAACCGACCTATAACTAGACGGCATGTCTGACATGCAAATTTGGGGGGTTCCCGGCGAACGGTCGGCAGCCAGCTCTCGGTCGAGGCTGCGCTTGCCCCGGTCCGCTGTGGCGCCTGATCCATCGCTTCCGCCTCCGCCGGGCTCCGAGCCGGCGTCAGCGGAAGGCACGGGCACTTCGTGGCGCAACCGGACCGAGGAGACGCATCGATGAACGCGACACCCGAGCCGCAGAGCAAGTCACCCTTCGCCAATCCCTGGATTCAGCTGGTACTCGGCGTCATCTGCATGGCGTGCGTTGCCAACCTGCAGTACGGCTGGACGCTGTTCGTGAATCCGATCGATGCCAAGTACCACTGGGGTCGCCCGGCGATCCAGTTCGCCTTCACACTGTTCGTGCTGATCGAAACCTGGCTCGTGCCGGTCGAGGGATACCTGGTCGACCGCTACGGCCCGCGCGTCGTCGTCATCGGCGGCGGCATCCTCGTGGCGATCGCGTGGGCGGTGAATTCCGTCGCCGACTCGCTGCCCCTGCTCTACCTCGGCGCCGTCCTCGGCGGCATTGGCACCGGGGCGGTATACGGCACCTGCGTGGGCAACGCCCTCAAGTGGTTCCCGGGTCGCCGCGGCCTCGCCGCCGGCATCACCGCCGCGGGCTTCGGGGCCGGCGCGGCCATCACGATCGTGCCGATCTCGAACATGATCAAGGATTCCGGCTTCGAGCATGCGTTCCTGTTCTTCGGGATCCTGCAGGGCGTCATCGTCTTCGTGATGTCCTGGGGCCTCCTGGTCGCACCGCCGTCGCTCGCGACCGCCGCGCCGAAGAAATCCACGTCGGCGCGCAGCTTCGCGCCGCTCGAGGTCCTGCGGACCCCGGTCTTCTACGTCATGTACGTGATGTTCGTGCTGGTCGCCGCAGGCGGCCTGGTGATGGCGGCCTCGATGGCGCCGATCGCGAAGGACCTGCACGTCGACAAGGTCCCAGTCGAACTGCTCGGCGTGTCGATGCTGGCGCTGCAGTTCGCGCTGACGCTCAACCGGATCTTCGACGGAGTCGGCCGCCCGTTCTTCGGCTGGGTCTCGGACAACATCGGGCGCGAGAACACGATGGCCATCGCCTTCGTGATCGGCGCCGGCGCGCTGTTCACGCTGAGCCAGTCAGGCAGCAACCCGCTGGTATTCGTGCTCGTGACGGCGCTCTACTTCGGCGTCTTCGGCGAGATCTACAGCCTGTTCCCGGCGACGCAGGGCGACACCTTCGGATCGAAGTTCGCCGCTGCGAACGCCGGGATGCTGTACACGGCCAAGGGCACGGGTGCGCTGCTCGTGGGACCGGCGACCGCCATGGCGGGGACCATGGGCTGGCACACGGTGTTCATGGTCGCCGTGTGTTTCAACCTGACCGCCGCTGCGCTCGGTCTGTTCGTGCTCAAGCCGATGCGCGCACGGCACTTCGCCCAGATCCGTGATCAGTCTGATGCCGCGGGCGCGCTCGCGCGCGGATCGACGACCTGACGATTCCGAAATGCCACCCCCGTTCGGGGTGGCGGCCGTGGCGCGGCACGGGCCGCGCCCGCCCGCTTCTGTCGACGCTCATGGAGGCACCATGTCAGCCGCAACTTCGCCATCCGCCGCCGCCACGACCACCGCCGAGGACACGCTCAAGCGCAAGAGCCGCGATGCCGGAGTCGTTTCCGGCGGCCACCTGGTCGCCAAGGCGCTGAAGCACGAGGGCGTGGATACGATCTTCACGCTGTGCGGTGGCCACATCATCGATATCTATGACGGCTGCATCGACGAGGGCATCCGGATCATCGACGTGCGGCATGAGCAGGTCGCCGCCCATGCCGCGGACGGCTACGCGCGGCAGACCGGCAAGCTCGGCTGCGTGGTGACGACCGCCGGTCCCGGGTGCACCAATGCCGTGACCGGCGTGGCGACCGCCTTCCGGTCGGAGAGCCCGATCCTGCACATCGGCGGACAGGGCGCGCTGTCGCAGCACAAGATGGGATCGCTGCAGGACCTGCCGCACGTCGACCTGATGTCGGCGATCACCAAGTTCGCCGCCTCGGTGCCCGGCACCGAGCGCATCGCCGACATGATCGCGATGGCGGCCCGCGAGGCCTTCACCGGTGCACCGGGGCCGGCCTACCTCGAGATCCCGCGCGACGTGCTCGACCGCGAGGTCGACACCACCAAGGTGATCGTGCCGAAGCCCGGCCACTACCGCGCGTCGACCAAGTCGATCGGCGACCCGCGCGACGTCGAGCGCCTGGCGGACATTCTCGTCGACTCAGAGCGGCCGGCCATCCTGTACGGACAGCAGGTGTGGACGGCGCGCGGCCACAACGAGGCCATCGCGCTGCTGCGCGGGCTCGACATTCCGGGCTACTTCAATGGCGGCAGCCGCGGGCTGCTGCCGCCCGGCGATCCGCATCACTTCGACCGCACCCGCGGCAACGCGTTTGCCGAGGCGGACGTGATCGTGATCGTCGGCACTCCGTTCGACTTCCGCATGGGCTATGGCCGGCGCATCAGCAACAAGGCGACGCTGGTGCAGATCGACATGGACTATCGCACCGTGGGCAAGAACCGCGACATCTCGCTGGGGCTGGTCGGCGACCCGGGAGCGATCCTCGGCGCCGTGCTGCAGGCCGCGAGCGGCCGGCTCAAGTCCGACAAGCGCCAGGCGCGCCAGCAGTGGATGAAGAAGCTCGCGGCGGCCGAGGACGTCGCGACCGAGAAGCTCATGCCACTGTTCAAGTCGAACAACACGCCGATCCACCCGTACCGCGTGGCGTACGAACTCAACGAGTTCCTCGCCGACAACACGATCTACATCGGCGACGGCGGCGACGTCGTCACGATCTCCGCACAGGCGGTACGGCCGCGACGACCCGGGCAGTGGATGGATCCCGGCGCGCTCGGCTCGCTCGGCGTCGGCACCGGCTTCGCGATCGCCGCCGGCCTCGCACATCCCGACAAGGAGGTGCTGTGCTACTACGGCGACGGCTCCTTCGGCATGACGGCGTTCGACATGGAGACGGCCAACCGCTTCGGCGTGCCGTACGTCGCTGTCGTCGGCAACAACTCCGCGATGAACCAGATCCGCTACGGCCAGCTCGCCAAGTACGGCGAGGAGCGCGGCAACGTCGGCAACCTGCTCGGCGACGTGCCGTTCGGTAAGTTCGCCGAGATGCTGGGCGGCTACGGCGAGGAGGTGCGCGACCCGGCGCAGATCGCGCCGGCGCTGCGGCGGGCGCGCGAGTCCGTCGCCCGGCTCAAGCGCTGCGCGGTCGTGAACATCTGGGTCGACCCGCGCGAGTACGCGCCGGGCACCAAGAACCAGACGATGTACAAGTAACGCGCCGCGGGAGTGACCGGTATGGGTAAGGCATTGGACGGGGTCCGGATCCTTGACTTCACGCACGTGCAGTCGGGGCCGACCTGCACGCAGCTGCTGGCCTGGTTCGGAGCCGACGTCATCAAGGTGGAGAAGGCCGGCGCGGGCGACGTGACGCGCGAGCAGCTGCGGGACATCCCGGGCGTCGACAGCCTGTACTTCACGATGCTCAACCACAATAAGCGCTCGATCACGCTCGATACCAAGCATCCGCGCGGCAAGGCGGTCCTGGAGCACCTGATCAAGCGCTGCGACGTGCTGGTCGAGAATTTCGCGCCGGGCGCTCTCGACCGCATGGGCTTCACGTGGGAGCGGATTCAGGAACTCAACCCGCGGATGATCGTCGCCTCGATCAAGGGCTTCGGCCCGGGGCCGTACGAGGAGTGCAAGGTCTACGAGAACGTTGCGCAGTGTGCCGGTGGCGCCGCGTCGACGACGGGCTTCGACGACGGCCCGCCGCTCGTCACCGGCGCGCAGATCGGCGACAGCGGCACTGGCCTGCATCTCGCGCTCGGCATCGTCGCCGCGCTCTACCAGCGCAACTCGACCGGACGCGGACAGAAGGTGCTCGCGGCGATGCAGGATGGCGTGCTCAACCTGTGCCGCGTCAAGCTGCGCGACCAGCAGCGGCTGGCGCGTACCGGCGTGATGAAGGAGTACCCGCAGTATCCGCACGGGCACTTCGGCAGCGCGGTGCCGCGGGCAGGTAACGCGTCCGGTGGCGGCCAGCCCGGGTCGATCGTCAAGTGCAAGGGCTGGGAGACCGACCCGAACGCGTATCTCTACTTCATCACCCAGGCACCGGTGTGGAAGGAGATCTGCAAGGTCATCGGCCGGGAGTCGTGGATCACGGACCCCGACTACGCGACGCCGGACGCGCGCCTGCCGCGTCTCAAGGAGATCTTCGCGGCGATCGAGTCGTGGACGATGACCAAGACCAAGTTCGAGGCGATGGCGGAACTCAACCAGCACGACATCCCGTGCGGACCGATCCTGTCGATGGAGGAGCTCGCGGCCGAGCCCTCGCTGCGCACGACGGGCACGATCGTGGAGATCGATCACCCGACGCGCGGCAAGTACCTGAGCGTCGGCAACCCGATCAAGCTGTCGGACAGCCCGACTGAGGTCAGGCGCTCGCCACTGCTCGGCGAGCACACCGACGAGGTGCTCCGGGAGCTCGGCATCGACGGAACGGACATCGAGACACTGCGCAGGGAAAAGGTGATCTGAGCCGGCGGCCGGTGCAACGCCGCCGCCGGGTCGACGCATGCGGGGAGACGAGAAGAACGACGATTTCAGGCGACCACACTCACTCGAGGAGGGTAGACCCATGAGTTTCAGAAGCTGGGCCAGGCCGATGCTGGCCGCAGGGGCTACGATGGCGGCGATGATGCTCGGGCTCGGCGCCGCCGCACCGGCCGCCGCCGACGACAAGGCGCTTGCGGATCAGGTGAAGGCCCTGATGCAGCGGGTCGATGAGCTGACTAAGGAAGTCTCCACGCTCAAGAAGCAGAACGCCCAGCCGGCGGCAGGCGCGCCGGCGCAGGCTGCAGCCGCAGCCCCGCCCGCGGCGACCGCGGCGCCGGCGAAGGCGGCACCGGCGCTCGCCGCCGAACCGGCCTTCGACAAGTTCATGAAGGGCTTCTACGGAACCCTGGACGTGTCCTTCGACGACACGACCAAGGGCATGAACGGCATGACCGCCTACCACATCGAGAATGGCGGCCTCGGCCCCGGCCTCGACTACACCAATGCCAAGAACGGCGGCGCGGGCCCGGTCGGCCGGGTCGGCTACATGCCGGCGCTGTCGACCAACAAGTCGCAGATCGGCTACCGCGGCCAGCACGACATCGGCTCGTCCGGCATCAAGCTCATCTACCAGGTAGAGACGGCTCTCGCGATCACCGCGTCCCCGGGGCTCAAGACCTCCCAGTACCAGCAGTCGAACGTCGTCAACGGCGCCATCGGCCTCGGCGACACGTTCGTCGGCCTCACTGGGCATGACTGGGGGCGGGTCAAGTTCGGCACGTTCTACTCGCCCTACAAGAAGTCGACGGACCGCCTGAACCCGTTCTCGGGGATGCTGGGCGACTACGCCGTCATCATGGGCAACACCGGTGGCGACAACCGCGTCGAGTTCGGCACGCGCCTCGACCACTCCTTCGCCTACGAGTCACCGAAGTTCGGCGGCGTGTTCAGCTTCAACGTCCTGTACTCGCCCGGGCAGAATCGCACCTACGACAACGTGGTGCAGTCGAGCGGCTCGCCCGACTGCAACGGCGGCAACATGCCAGGCAGCGGCAACCTGCTGCTGAACTGCGATGACGGTGGTTTCGACAACGCGTTCAGTGCCGACATCGAGTTCGAATACCAGGGTTTCTACGCCACCGCCGCGTACGAGGTCCACAAGAACGTCAACCGCAACAGCGACGGCATCGGCGCCAACAACACCACCTACGCGCAGATCCTTGCCGCGTCGGGGTTCACCGGCGCACCCGGGGACATCACCTGCAACGACGTCACCGGCATCCTGGACTGCGCGACCTTCCAGACGCTGGTCTCGGAGTTCCCGAACTGGGCGGCCGTCGGCGGCGGCACGCCGCCCTACCTGAACGACATCGCCGACGAGGCGGCGTTCAAGCTCGGCGCCCAGTATCGCTTCCCGTTCGGCCTGACGGTCAGCGGCGCATGGGAGCACCTGACGCGCACCCTGCCGGGGAACCTGCAGTTCCAGAACGAGCGCCAGCGCAACGGTACGTGGTTCGCGCTGTCGCAGGACGTCACGCCGGTCGACAACTTCAGCGTCGGCTGGGCGCACGCCGGCAAGACGCCGGGCGACCCGGGTGGCCAGCATAACTACGATCCGCTCGCCAATGCGAACACCGCGGACATGTACACGGCCGCGTGGAAGCACAAGTTTGACAAGCAGACGTACTGGTACATCGACTGGGCGGCGACCATCAACCACGGCAATGCGCATTACGACATCGGCGCGGGTGGTCGCGGCCTCACGACCGACTGCCACGATGCCACCAACACGACCTACATCGACTATGGCAGCGCCGGCAATACGACCTGGGGCGGCTGCCGGCCCACGGGCTTCTCGACCGGCGTGAACTATAAGTTCTAGCCCTCGGAAGCCGCGCCGGTGCCGTGGGGTCCCTGCCCCGCGGCACCGGCGCCCGGGTGGTCGCAGCGCCTGCGATTGCGCCGATGGCCTTCGCGACGCTATCGTGGCTGCAGGTTCAGGGCGCCGCCGCGCCCGTCTGCGCCAGCGCACATGACCACGATCGTCGGTTTCTCGGGCAGCCTGCGGCGGGGTTCACTGAATTCCGCCGTGTTGCGTGCCGCAGCTGCCCGGATGCCGGCCGGCAGCCAATTGCAGCTCGAGTCGATCGCCGCGATCCCGCTCTACAACGGTGATGACGAAGCCGCGGGCGGCGTCCCGCCGGCGGTCGCACGCCTCAAGGACGCGATCGCGGCCGCCGATGGCCTGCTGCTGGTCTCGCCCGAATACAACAACAGCCTCCCGGGCGTAACCAAGAATGCGATCGACTGGCTGTCTCGGCCAGCGAGCGACGTGGCACGGGTCTTCCGCGGCCGGCCGGTGGCGATTGCCGGGGCCTCGCCGGGCGGATTCGGAACGATCCTCAGCCAGAA
The DNA here is from genome assembly GCA_018241545.1 of Pseudomonadota bacterium. Classification (GTDB taxonomy): domain Bacteria; phylum Pseudomonadota; class Gammaproteobacteria; order Steroidobacterales; family Steroidobacteraceae; genus CAIKZZ01. The sequence goes on along the minus strand of JAFEDP010000011.1, from coordinate 18,491 downwards.
CGCCTGGCTGCCGGTATTCCGGACGCTGGGAGCCGATCTATGGCCGGGAGGTCGCCTGCTCGTATCGCGCGCCGCCGGCTTGATCGGCCCTGATGGCGAACTGGCGGACCGGGACACCCTGGCCGCCGTCGAGAAGTTCATGGCCGGCTTCGTCAGCTACGTGCGCCTTCGATCCGCTGTTCCGCCGGCCTAGCGCCCGTCCCGCGCGCTGCCGCGGCAGGCGCTTCGACCCGGCGCGGGAGCAGGCCGCACCGACCAGGCCGCGTCAGCCGCCAATCGCAGCCCGCCCGCTGGCCGAACTCGACTCCTATACTTAAGAATAGGCTGCTGCGGCGCCAGCCAGGAGCAGGCCGTCAACCGGACGCGCGTGCTCGCGTTGACTCCCCCAAAGGCTTCGCGAGGAACGTGCCATGACCCGAACGCGCATGCTGATAGCCTCCTTGGCGCTGGTAGCGGGCACGGCCGGCTTCGCCGCTCCGGCGTCGGCCGGTCACTTCTTCGTCGGGGTCGGCATCGGCCTGCCCGGCGTCGCGGTGGTCGCGCCGGCGCCCGTCGTGGTCGCACCGCCCGCCTACTATTACGGCCCGGGCTACTACGCGCCGGGCTTCGTCGGCGCGCCCTACGGCGGTTACGGATACTACGGGCGACCCTACTGGCACTACGGGCGGCACTACTACGGCCGCGGCGTCGCTCGCGGCTACTGGCACCGCTGAGAGTCCACCCTCCGACCGCCCGCAGCACGCCGGCGCGCTGACGACCGGCTCGCAGCGCGAGCGGCGGCCGTAGCGGGTCGCCCGACCGACCCGTCGTGCGCCGACCGTCCGGCGCAAGCCGCAGCGTGCGCTGCACGGCTCATCCCGTGGCAAGCGGCGACGCCCGCGGCCGGCCCCGATCGCCGCCCCGCCCGACCGATGTCACAATCCGCCGCGGCTGCAGCAGACGGGCTGCCTCGGACCGGGTGCGGCAGGACGGAGGGCGATGATGACGGCACCGCTGCACGGCCTGCGCGTCCTCGACTTCACGACGCTACTTCCCGGACCGCTCGCGACGCTGCTGCTGGCCGAGGCCGGTGCCACCGTGCTCAAGGTGGAGCCGCCCGGCGGCGACCCGGTCCGCCGGCAGGGGCCGTTCGACGCGTCGGGTACGTCGGTGCCGTTCCAGCTGCTCAATCGCGGCAAGCACCTGCGAACACTGGACCTGAAGCAGCCTGCGGCGCGCCAGGAGGCGCGCGAGCTGGCGCAGTCGGCTGACGTGCTCGTGGAGCAGTTCCGTCCGGGAGTCATGGACCGGCTGGAGCTCGGCGCGGGTTCGTTGCAGGCGCTCAATCCCCGACTCGTCTACTGCTCCATCACCGGCTACGGTCGCCACGGTCCCGACGCCGCTCGCGCCGGCCACGATCTCAACTATCAGTCCGAGCGCGGCCTGCTCGTCAACACGGCGGGAACGGACGCGGCGCCGGTCCTGCCGGGGGCCCAGCTGGCCGACATTGGTGGAGGATCCTGGCCCGCGGTCATGAACATCCTGCTGGCGTTGATTGGCCGCTCGCGCGACGGGCGGGGATCCCGCATCGAGATCGCGATGGCCGAAAACCTCTGGCCCTTCCAGCTCCTGCCGCTGGCGCGGTACTGGGCGGCGGGCGAGCCGTGCGCGCCGGGCGATGGATGGCTGAGCGGTGGGCTTGCCAGATACCAGCTCTATCGGACCCGCGACGGGCGCTGGCTGGCGGTCGGAGCGCTGGAGGATCGATTCTTCGAGCGTTTTCTCGAGCTCGTGGGCGTGAGCCGCGGCACGACCTCCGAGGCCGACCTGCGCGCTGCCATCGCGGCCAACATCGGCGCGGACACCGCCGACGGGTGGCTGCGACGCCTCGCGGGCGAGGAAGTCTGCGTCTCCCTGGTGCGCAACCTGGAAGAGTCGCTGGACGCCACGCCGGTGGCGGCCGCACGCGCCTTCCGCCAGCGCTCCGGCGACCTGCCGCCGCTGCCGCTACCGCTCGACCCCTCGCTGCGCTCGACACCTCATCGTCACGCGCAGGCGCTGCCATCGGACGGGTGGCCCGCTGCGTAGCCGCGCACCCGCAGCGGAGGGCGCCGCGGCAGGCGCGCCGCACGCCGACGTCGTGCGGCGCCACGCTTGGTACGATCCGAAGCGCAAGGACCCGGTCGCAGGTGCGGAGAATCGGACGTGCACGTGAAGCACCGATGCCGGTACGTCGCAGCGCTCGCGCTCGCTCCGGTGCTGTACCTGGCATTCTGGCCCGTTCCGATCGAGCCGGTCCCGTGGGCAGCGCCGCGCTTCGAAGGCTACGCGGGCGCACACGCCCGCAACGAGCGCCTGGCCGGTGCGCAGGTCGCATCCATCGCTCCGGAGATCGGCCCCGAGCACATCGCGGTAGGCCCCGACGGATACATTTACACCGGCACGCTCTCGGGAGCGGTGCTGCGCCTGAACCCCCGGGGCCAGGATCCGGAGGTCTATGCCCGCACCGGCGGTCGTCCACTCGGCATGGCGTTTGGCGCTGACGGCAGGCTGGTCGTGGCCGACGCGTTCCGCGGCCTGCTGCGTGTGGCCGCCGACCGCTCCGTGCAAGTCATTGCCGACCAGGTCAACGGCGCCGCTATTGGCTATGCCGATGCCGTGGCGATCGCCCCGGACGGGCGCATCTTCTTCACCGACGCCACCCAGCGCTTCTCAGCCCGTCGGTACGGGACTTTCGATGCCGCGCTGCTCGACGTGCTGGAACATTCCTGCACCGGGCGCGTGCTCGTGTACGAACCCGGGAGCGGGACGACCAGCGTCATGCTGACTGGGCTGTGTTTCGCGAACGGCGTCGCGCTGTCCGCGGACGCGGGCCGGCTGTACGTCTCGGAGACGGGCGCCTATCGAATCTGGAGCGTCGACGCCGCGGTGCGGGGCCTCGATGTCCGGCGCCTGAGCCCCGGCGAGCGGCGTGCCTCCGTGTTCGCCGACAACCTGCCGGGGTTCCCCGACAACCTGACGCGCTCGGCCTCGGGACGGCTGTGGACGGGACTCACCAAGCCGCGCAGTCGCGCGATCGACGCGCTGGCGGCCTTCCCCCGGCTGCGGTCGCTGATGCTGCGTCTGCCACGCGCCCTCTGGCCCGTGCCGAAGGCCTACGGACACGTGATCGCCTTCGACGCGTCAGGCCGCGTCGTGGCCGACCTCCAGGACCCGAGCGGCCGGATCCCCGAGACCAGCGGCGCCACCGAGCAGGACGGCCGCCTCTACGTTCAGAGCCTGAGCGGATCCGTGCTGGGCGTGCTCCCAATCGCGGCGCTCGACCACCGGTAAGAGCCGCAGGCGGCGCGCTACTCCCAGCCGCCGCCCAGCGCCTGGTAGAGCTGCACGAGCGCGATCAGATCGTTGGCCCGCGCCTGATTGAGGGCGAGCTCGGCCGCGAACAGGTCCCTATCCGCGTTGATGACGTCGAAGTAGGAGGCATAGCCGACCCGGTAGCGCGCCAGCGCGATCTCCTCCGCGCGCCGAAGTGCCGCCACCTGCTTGGCCTGTTCCAGCGAGAACTCTCCGAACTTCGCGTATGCGACCAGCGCATCCGCCACCTCGCGGAACGCGTCCTGCACGGCCTTCTCGTACTGGTGCAATGCCTCGCGCTTGCGTGCGTCGGCGAGCTCGACCTGGTAGAGGGAGCGCTGCGGATCGAGGAGCGGCTGCACGGCGCTTGCGGCCGCGCTCCACTCGGCGGTCGGCGCCCTGAACAGGCTGCCGAGCGGCGAACTGAGCGAACCCATGAGACCCGTCAGCGAGATGCGCGGGAACAACGCCGCCTTGGCCACGCCGACGTTGGCATTCGCCGCGTGCAGGGCTTCCTCAGCCTGCCGGACGTCCGGACGTCGCTCGAGCAGCTGCGACGGGATGCCGGGTGGCGGCGCCGGCGGCAATTCCGGCATGCCCTCGCCGCGATGCTGGCGAGCGATGGGATGCGGCATGTCGCCGATCAGGCCGCACAGCAGGTCCTCGGTCTGCGCGATGCGCCGCTCCAGGTCTGGCACGTTGGCGCGCGCGACGGCGGCCTGCGATTCGGCGGTCGCGACGTCGAGGCCGGTCGCATAGCCGCGCTCGTGCTGCGCACGGGTCAGTTCGACGAACTTCTCGCGGGTGCCGACCGTGCGTCGGGTAATCTCCAGCTGGGCATCGAGCGACACCAGCGTGAAGTATCCGCTCGCGACGCTGGCGACCAGTGCGCTCTGCACGGTGCGCCGGGCGTAGTCAGTGGACAGCAACGTCGCACGGGCCGCTTCCGTCGCGCGTCGCAGCCGACCCCACAGGTCCACCTCGAAGGCCAGAGTCCCGGCGACCTCCTCGCTGTTGCGCAGCCGAGCGGCACCCGGCAGCAGAACGTCCGCCGAACTCTTCGAGCGGCTGACGCCCGCCTGCACGTCGACCGTCGGCAGCAGCGCCAGGCGGGTCTCGCCGAGGATCGCGCGGGCCTGGTCGACGCGGGCGACCGCCGCGAGCAGATCCGGGTTGCCGCGCAACGCCGCCGCAACGAGTTCCCGCAGCGCCGGATCCGTATACACGTCAGTCCACGACTGGTCGCCAAAGGAGGGGCCGTCAGCGGGCGCCGCGGCAGCTCGAAATGCCTCGGGCACCGCGACCGGCGGGCGCCGGTAGTCCGGTCCGACCGCGCAGGCGGCGAGCGTGATCGCCGTGCCGAGGATCGCGAGCGGCGTGAGCCTCACGGCCGCGGCTCCCCTCCGGCGGGCGGCCCTGCGGACGCGCCGTCAGACGCCGGCACCGGTCCGGCGACACGGCCGGCGCGCAGGCGATCGATGCCGCCCTGGATCACGACGTAGAACACGGGAACGATGAAGATCCCGATCAGGGTCGCGGCCGCCATGCCGAACACCACGGTCGTGCCCAGCACCTGGCGCGACGTCGCGCCGGCGCCGCTCGCGATCGCGAGCGGCAGGGCGCCGAAGATGAATGCCGCGGACGTCATCAGGATCGGCCGCAGCCGCAGTCGCGCACCGGCGATCGCCGCGTCCGCGAGAGGCATGCCGCGCTCGTGCGCCAGCTTCGCGAATTCGACGATCAGGATGGCATTCTTGGCCGCCAGTCCGATCAGCATGACCAGGCCGACCTGCGCGTAGATGTCATTCGCCATGCCCCGCAGACCCAGGCCGAGAAAGGCGCCGAACACGGCGAATGGAATGCACAGGATGACCGCAAACGGCACTCCCCAGCTCTCGTACTGGGCCGCGAGCACGAGGAACACGAATACCAGCGCCATGGCGAAGATGTAGGGCGCCTGCCCGCCGGTGCGCTTCTGCTGCAGGACCGACCCGGTCCAGCTGTAGCTCATATAGTCCGGCAAGGTCGCGGCAGTCTCCTCGATCGCCTGCAGCGCATCCCCCTGGCTGTAACCGGCCGCCGGCGAGCCATTGACCGTCACCGCGCGGTAGACGTTGTAGCGCTCGATGTACGACGGCCCGAGCGTCGGCTTGATGGACACAAGCGAGGACAGCGGCACCATGTCGCCTGCGAGCGTGCGGACGAATAGATTGTTGACTGCCTCCGGGGTGCGGCGCGACGCGCCCTCGGCCTCCGCCGTCACGTGGTAGGTCCGACCGAAGAGGTTGAAGTCGTTGATGTAGCTGCCGCCGAGGAAGGTCTGTAGCGAGGAGAAGACGTCCGAGATCGGAATCCCGAGGGACTTGGCTCGGTCGCGGTCGACGACGTACTCGATCTGCGGCACCCGAAGGTTGAATTGCGTGGATACCCGGGCGAGTTCCGGACGCTTGGACGCCGCGGCGATGAAGTCCTGAACGCCCGCGTCGAATCGCTCGAGGCTGCCTCCCGAGGTGTCGACCAGCACGACCTCGAAGCCGCCGGCCTGGCCGATGCCCGGGATGGCGGGCGGCGCGACCACCACCACGTTCGCCTCCTTGAGCGCCGCCAGCTGCTTCGAGACGCGCGGGATCAGCGTCCCGACGGAGCTGCCCTCGCCGGGACGCTCCGACCATGGCTTGAGGGGAATGAAGCCGGATCCCGTGTACGGAGTCGTGACCCCCGCCAGCAGGTTGAGACCGCTGATGGCAAGCATGCGCGCGACCTCGGGCTGGCCCTCGATCACGTTCGCGACCTTGGCCATCGCAGCCTCGGTACGCTGGAACGATGCTCCGGGCGGCAATTGCGTCACGAGCAGCATGAAGCCCTGGTCGTCCTCCGGCAGAAATCCGCCGGGCCGCTCCCAGACGAGCACGCCGACCGCCACCAGGATCGCGGCGAACACGCCGAGCGCGACCATCGAGCGCCGGATGCCGCGCCGCACGACCTCCGTGTAACGCCCCGTCGCAACCGCGAAGGCGCGATTGAACCAGCCGAAGAAGCGGCCGATCGGCGTACGCGGTGGATCGCCGGACCGGGGCCGCAGCAGAAGCGTGCACATCGCCGGCGTGAACGTCAGGGCGATGAACGCCGAGATCAGCACCGACACGGACAGGGTCAGCGCGAACTGCCGGTAGAACTGGCCGGTCAGTCCGCCCAGGAATGCGACGGGCACGAACACGGCCGTCAGTACCAGCGCGATGGCGATGACCGGACTCGAGACGTCGGCCATCGCCGCCCGCGTCGCGTCCCGCGCGTTCATATGGTGCGACTCCATCTTCTCCGTCACGGCCTCGACGACGACGATCGCGTCGTCGACGACGAGGCCGATCGCGAGCACGAGCGCGAACAGCGTGAGCGTGTTGATGGAAAAGCCCAGCGCGACGAACAGCGTGAACGTGCCGAGCAGCGACACCGGCACCGCCAGCATTGGTATCAGGGTGGCGCGCCAGCTCTCGAGGAACAGGAACACGACGAGCAGCACCAGGCCCGCCGCGATGAACAGCGTGATCTCCACCTCCTTGATCGACTCGGCGACGAACTCTGTCGTATCGAGCACGACGTCGTAGGTGATCCCGGGAGGGAAGCGGGCGGAGAGCTGCTTCAGGGCCACGCGCACCTGCTTCGCCACCTCGAGCGCGTTGGCGTCCGGCAGCTGGTACACGCCGACCGAGGCCACGGCCTGGCCATTGAGACGCGTCGAGCGGGTGTAGTCGGTCGCGGCGAGCTCGATCCTGGCGACGTCTCGCAGCCGCACGATGGCCCGGTTCGGGCCCGTGCGCAGCACGATGTTCTCGTATTCCTCCACCGATCCGAGGCGACCGTGGACCGTCACGGAGTACGTCATCTCCTGGCCTGGCGGGGCCGGCTCCGCCCCGACCACGCCGGCCGGTGCGACGACGTTCTGCTCGTTCAACGCCGCGGTGATGTCCTGCGTCGTGACCCCGAGCCGGGCCATTCGGCCGGGGTCGAGCCAGATGCGCATGCCGTAGTCGCGCGCCCCGAACTGCTGCACCTGTCCGACGCCGCGGATGCGGGCGAGCGTATCGACGACCTGTAGCGCGGTGAAGTTGCTGAGGAAGAGGTAGTCGTAGCGCGGGTCGGTCGCCTTGATCGCGATGTACATGAGCGCCTGCGGCGCCCTCTTCGTGATCGTGATGCCCTGGCGGAGCACGTCGCTGGGCAGCTGGCGCTGGGCGATCGCGACCTGGTTCTGCACGTCGACTGCCGCGATGTCCTGGTCCGATCCCACCTCAAAGGTCACGTTCAGCGTGTAGGTGCCGTCATTGGAGCTCTTCGAGCTCATGTACAGCATGTTCGGCACGCCATTGACCTGCGTCTCGATCGGCGCCGCGACCGACTGCTCGATCGTCTGTGCGTCCGCGCCGGGGAAGGTGGCGGAGACGACCACGCTGGGCGGCGTGATCTGCGGGAAGCGCGCGACCGGCAGCAGCAGGAAGGCGATCGATCCGGCGAGCGTGATCAGGATCGCGATCACGGTCGCGAAGATCGGACGGTCGATAAAGAAGTTGCTCACGGCGTGCGCGGCTGCGCGGCGGACTGCGGCCCGCTGTCCACGAGCGCGCCCTCGCGCAGCCTCTGCGTGCCGTCGACGACGATCAGGTCACCGGCCGCGAGGCCCTTGAGCACGAGCGTGTCCTGTCCGATCCGCGCGCCGAGCGTCACGTCGCGAGGCGCCGCCTTGCGGTTCTGGTCCACGGTCCAGACGAAGCGTTTGTCCTGGAGCTCCTGGACCGCGCGCTGCGGAATCACTATCGCCTCGGCCTGTGTCGGGGTCTCGACGGAGACCTTGACGTACTGACCGGCGCGCAGCAGCTGCCGGGGGTTCGGGATCGCGAGACGCACGGGGAGCGTGTCGGTACGCAGGTCGACGGCGGCGTCCACGAAGTTGAGGTTCGCGGGCACGTCGAGTTCCGTGCCATCCGCCAGAAAGACATGGAAGCGCGTACCGCTGGGGTTGCGTTGGTCCGGCGGGCGGCCGAGCTCATGCTGCAGCTGCAACAGACGCTGCTCGCTGATGCTGAAGTTCACGTACATCGGGTCCGTCTGGTAGACGGTTGTCAGCAGCGTGCTGTAGGCCGTGACGAGACCGCCGAGGCGGATCAGCGCGCGGCTCATCACTCCATCGATCGGTGCGCGTACGATGGTCCACTCGAGGTTCAGCTGCGCCGTTCGTACCGCTGCCTGCGCCGCCTGCACCTGCGCGGATGTTGCCGCGCTCGCGGCGATGGCGGCATCGAGCTCGCGCTGGCTCAGCGCGTCGATCTGCGACAGCGGCCGGGCGCGCTCCAGATCGCGCTCGGCCTGCGCCTTGGCGGCCTGCGCCTGCGCCAGGGTTGCCTGCGCCTGGGCGAGCGCCGCCTCGTACGGCTGGCGGTCGATGACGAACAGGACCTGGCCGGTGTGGACCCGCTGGCCTTCGACGGCTTCCTGGCGCTCGAGCACGCCGCCCACGCGCGGGCGGATCTCGACGGTGTTGGAGGCCTCGAGCTGCGCCGGGTACTCGAGCGGTACCGACACCGGGCGCGGTGCGATGCGCATCGTGTTGACCGGCACCCCGCGCGCGGGCGGCGGCGGCGACCGGTGGCAGCCGGCGACTACGACGGCCGCCGCGACAGCGGCCACCAGGACGGGGCGGATCAGGTCGGGGGTACGCATCGATTTCCCGTAAGGCGGCGCGCCCGCCCGATCCCCAGGCGAGACCGGGCGTCGCGGCATGCAGAACCCGCAAATGTAGCCGAACCCGGGTAGCCGCCGATACCCGGTCGCTGCCACGCGCCGGCCCCGGATTCGCGCCGGATGCGGAGCGCCGGCCGGCCCCGGTCCCGTGCCGATAGAATCGAGCGCCGTACGCGGGCCGAATGGCCTTGCAGTGTCGACTTAGGAGCGAGACCGCCCATGGCGAGAGGTTTCGGACGGCGCCTCGTGTGGCTGCTGGCGGGCGGTGCGTGCCTCGCTGCGGTTCAGTGTCTCGCCGAGGGCCTGCCGCGCTCGGTCGCCGAGGCCCGGCGGCTGGAACGGGAGTCGGCGCTGTCGGCGCCGGCCAGCTACGCGCAGCCCCGCGCGCTATCGCGGTCCCGGCCGGGCGAACTGCTCGCGCAGGAGGCGTACGGCGGCTATTTGCTGCCCCCCGGTTCCCGGGCATGGCGCATCGTCTACCACTCGCTCGACGCCGAGGGCCGCGCGGTGGCCTCGTCGGCATTCGTCGTCGTGCCCGCGGGACAGACACCGCCGGACGGCTGGCCCGTGATCGCCTGGGCGCACGGCACCAGCGGCGTCGCGCGCCGGTGCGCACCATCGCTGATGGCGGATCTCTATTACGGTGATCTCGGGCTGCTCGACATGGTGCGCGCCGGCTATGCCCTCGTCGCACCCGACTACCACGGCCTTGGCACCCCGGGGCGGCACCAGTACATCAGCAAGATCGCCCAGGCGCGCGATGTCATCTACGCGGTACCCGCCGCGCGTCAGGCGGTGCCGGAGCTGGGTGTTCGCTGGGTCGTGGACGGCCACTCGCAGGGCGGCCTGGCCGCCTGGAGCGTCGCCGAGATGGAGTCGAGTCGCCGCGACCCGGGCTACCTCGGAGCCGTCTCGGTGGCCGGTGCCGCCAAGCCCGAAGAACTGCTGAGGCACCTCGGCGACACGCCCGGCGTGGGCTTCTATCTCGCGTTCATGGCCTTCGGCGTGCAAGCTCGCTTCCCGTCGTTCTCGCCGGCCGACATGCTCACGCCCGCGGCGATGGCCCGATACCCCGCCGCCACGTCGGACGGTTGCTGGTATCACGGCTACGCCCTGTTCGCAGACCTGGACAGCCAGGCAATCCTCAAGAGTGGGTGGGACCGCAATCCATGGGTCCGACGGTTCTTCGCGGAAAACGAGCTGGGGCGGGTAGCGGTCGCGGGCCCGCTGCTGGTGCTCGCCGGCGAGGCCGACGCCTCCGTACCGATCGAGGGCGTTCGGGAGACCGTGGCACGCGCCTGTCGGGCCGGCAGTTCCCGATTGCGGTTTCGCAGCTATCCGGGCCTGGACCACGACCCGACGATGCTCAAGACCGTCGGCGACCAGCTGGCCTGGATCGGCGACCGCTTTGCAGGCGCAGCTGCGCCCAACGACTGTGCCGCTCCGTGACTACGTTCAGCGCGCGGCTGGACCTTCCAGCGTCGTGTACTCCACGTCGCTGAAAGAAGCTGTCGGGAACACGTAGAAGAGCTTCAGCACCGTATCCCCGGTGTTGCGGATGCGATGCGGCGCGTTGCCGGGGATGCTCACGGTCGAACCGGGCCGCACCGGGTGGTCGCGGCCACCGAGTGTCACGATGCCGCTGCCGGCGAGAAAGTAGTACAACTCGAGCGGCGGGTGGCGGTGAAGCGCGAGCTCGCAGCCGGCCTCGATCTCGCAGACGCCGCTGGTCAGGTCGCTCGTTGGCGTGCGGTCGGCGCTCGTCAGCGTCCGCCAGACGACGCCGCGATCCTCGCCAGACTCCAGCGCGACAGTGTGTTCTTCGACGACGAATGGCTCAGAACGCATGGGTCACGATGCCCCTCGTGGTGGAAGTCCGCCCGGTCCGAGCCACCGGCGGACCAAGCGACAGCTGGTCAGGGATGTTGGGCACGATACACGGCGCGCCCGCGGAACCAGGTCTCGAGGACCTTGGTCCCGGCAATCTCGTCGACGCGCCCGGCATCCGCCAGGGCCAGGATATCGCGGTCGAGGACGACGAAGTCTGCCGACTTACCGGCCTCGAGCGAGCCGCACTCCTCGTCGCGGCCGAGCATGCGCGCGCCGTTGATCGTATATGCATCAAGTACTTCGCGGATTGTGATGGCCTGGCGCGGGTTGAACGCCTCGCGGTCCCCTGGCAGTCGACGTGCGACGGCGACCGCCATGTTCACGAAGGGCTGTGGGTCGCGCGTGTCGACCGGGGCGTCCGAGCCGGCGACCAGGACGGCGCCGGCATCCTTCGATGACCGGAAGGGATAGCTGCCCTCCTCGTAGAAGGATCCCGGCACGTGGCGGCTCGCGTTGCTGTTCCCGGTCACGTGCTGGATGAACGGGATCACGGTCATGTCGTAGTCGATTCGGTTCGTCGCCCACGAATACGTATAGGCCAGAAACAGGTGGTCGCGCCCCATCCGCGCCACATCCTCCGGACGCGTCAGCTGCACATGGGCGAGACCATCGCGCGTCGTGGTCACCCCGTCAGCCGCCCGCGCCGCCTCGATCGCATCGATGGCTGTGCGTACTGCCCGGTCGCCGATCGCATGGATGTGGACGTTGAAACCCGCGAGGTGCATGCGCCGGACGTACTCGAGCTCGACTTCCCGGTCGTTCTGCAGCCGCCCGTTCGACACTTCGCACTGGCCGGGATGGAATCCGTTTGCACGCGTGAACGCGGCCACCTCGTCTGGCCGCGCGTAGCGCGCGGGATCCGCGCGCGCCGCGGTGCATGCCTCCGAGCCGGTGTCGACGTAGCCCACGACGGTTGCGTGCCCATCCGCGTCGTGCGCGAATATCGGCTGCAGGTAGGGCTCGATCAGTGCCGCGTTGCCGAGCGTCGGTGGCACGGAGAAGGGATTCCCCTCGACCACCCCGTCCGCGAACAGCTTCACGAAGTCGGCGCGCACCAGAGGGTTGTCGGCGTAGCGCGCGCGAACCGCGACGGCTCTATCGACCAGCGCATCGTAATCGACCTCCCCGTTCGGCTTGCGGACGTGGCCGGGATCGTAGTACTGGGCCAGGGCGACGCGGACGGTGAGGTGGCCGGTACTCTGCAGACGGTCATAGACCTTGAGCCCGTCCAGCGACACCGCCGCATCGAGTACGCCGGTGATGCCCGCCGCATTCAGGCGCTGCGTGATGCGCTCGGCAACCGCCAGCGTCTTTTCGAGGTCGTAGTAGTGCATCTCGCCGAGCATGGTCGTGCGAGCGTCCTCGTTGACCTCTCCGTTCGGCTCACCGCGCGCATCCACACCGACGAGCTTGCGGTACATCGAGAACTCGCCGGACAACGTGCTCGCCGACAGCCCCACCTGCCGGCCGCCCGCGTTCCGGGCGAGAGCAAGCGCGGCGCTGTTGTAGGCGCCCTTGTGCCCATCATTCCCCATCAGCTCGACCGGGTTGTCCGGCGCGGCACGATCCAACGCGGCGCGCAGGCTCGGTCTGTCTGCATCGGGCAGGTTGCCGTAGGGATTCCACTGGTGGACGCGCAACCACTGGCCTGGCCTCGGGTGGTACTTCGCAACGCAGCCCCGGACGATGGCCTCGATCTCGCGCAGGGTGCGCAGCGCGCTCGCAAGGTCGCAGACATCCAGGTCCACGATGTCGATCGGGTGAATGTGCGAATCGACGAGGCCGGGCACGACAAGCCGCCCGCCCACGCTTCGAACGATGGTCTTTGGTCCGACAAAACGCTGCGCCGTATGCCCGTCGCCAACGTAGATCAGTCGCCCGCGGCGCACCGCGAGTGCGTCGGCCAGCGCCGGCCGCGCGGCCGAATAGATCCGGGCGTCGGTGAGCACCAGATCAGCAACCACCGGTTTGGGTGCATCGGCGGCGGCGACGAGTACCGGAGCCGCGCACAGCAGGCCCGCGCCGGCCAGGCGACGTGCCGCTCGAATCCACAACCCCATGCATCCTCCACCGTCACGGTCGGTCGGCCCGCGCTGGGCCGCAGTGTGGCACTGGCGGCGTCAGCATTGCCACCCGGCGACACGATCCGCCCGGATGGATGTGGTTCACGGTTCTTCGCGAACAGCCGAACGTCCGGGCGACCGACGGCCGTCGCACGGCGCTTGCCGGGCCGGGTCGCGCGGTGCGCGCAGCAGGTAACGACGCCGGCTGCCAGTACTTTGCCGCTGTCCGGCCTCGTGCTGCGGCGCGATCATGCACACGCGGCGATGATGCCCGTCGACGCGCACGCTTCACCGTATACTGCGGGGGCGTCCGGGCATGGCGTGTAGCCTCTGGACGCGGTGGCCTGCCTGAAACACGGAGCAACTCCCGATGACGAGCCGCAGGGCTCTCTTGCAGACCGCGCTGGGCGGGATCGTCTTTGGCGGAACCTCCGTGATCAGTGAGCTCGCGCGCGCCGGCCTCCCACAAGGCACCACGGATTCGGAGCGGCTGGAAGCTCTGCCCGGAAAGCGCCCGCTGCTGAAGCGGGCCTACCGCCCGCCGAACTTCGAGTCGCCGCCCTCGGCCTTCGGCACGATCCTGACGCCGAACGACCAGTTCTTCGTGCGCTGGCACCTCATGAACATCCCGGAGATCGACGCCGCCGACTGGCGCCTCACCGTCGACGGTGAAGCGGCGACGCACGAGCTGTCCTTCTCACTCGACCAGTTGCGGCGGGACTTCGAGCCGGCCGAGGTCGTAGCCGTTTGCCAGTGTTCGGGAAACCGGCGTGGCCTGTCCGATCCGCACGTGCCCGGCGTGCAGTGGGGCTATGGCGCGATGGGCAACGCGCGCTGGCGCGGCGCCCGATTGCGCGACGTGCTGGCGAAGGCGGGATTGGCGAAGGATGCCCTGGAGATCGCTTTCGACGGTGCGGACGGGCCACCACTCGAGACCACCCCGGATTTCCAGAAGAGCATCCCGGTGTGGAAGGCTATGGACGAGAACACGCTCATCGCCTACGAGATGAACGGCGAGCCGCTGCCGCACTGGAACGGCCACCCCGCCAGGATCGTCGTCCCCGGATGGACGGCCACGTACTGGATGAAGAAGGTCACCAGTATTCGCGTGCTGAACAAGCCGCTGCAAAACTTCTGGATGACCACCGCCTACCGCATCCCGAAGGGCAAGTTCCCGCAGGTCGACCGCTTCGTCTCACAGGAGTCCGAGGCGACCACCCCTATCACGGAGATGGTCGTCAACTCCCTGATCACGCACCCGGCGGACGGACAGCGCGTTCCCGCAGCGGCCATGGTCGTGGTCACGGGCCTTGCGTGGGACGGCGGCTACGGCATCCGCCACGTCGAGGTGTCGGTCGACGAGGGCCGCAGCTGGCAGACCGCGGAGCTCGGTACCAACCTGGGCCGCTACTCGTTCCGCCCCTGGCAGTACGCCTTCCGCCCGCGGGCCAAGGGGCGAATCGTGGTCATGGCACGGGCGACCAACGCGCAGGGGACGACGCAGGTGGACGAGCTCATCTTCAACGGGCCCGGGTACCACAACAACGTCGTGCAGCGAATCGTCGTGGAAGCGGCTTGAGGGCGCACGCGTGAATGCTTCAGGCGCATTGATCGTCGCGGTGCTCTTGCTTTCAACGGCAGCGCCGTCGCGGGCTGACGAATCCCAGCTGCAGCTGGCGGACGGCCCCGAGGTCACCAGCGTGAGGGCGTATTGCTCGATGTGCCACAGCGTGGACTACATCCAGATGAACTCTCGCTTCATGAAGCGCGCCGCTTGGGAAGCGGAGGTGCGCAAGATGATCAAGGCGATGGGAGCGCCCGTCGCGGACGAGGACGTACCGAAGCTCGTCGACTACCTTGCGCGCAACTACGGCGCCGAATAGGCGCCTTCAGCTGTCGACGAAGGCACGCTCGACGAGATAGTCCCCGGGCTCGCCGATTCCCGGCGAGATCTGAAACCCCTTCCGGTCGAGCAGCGCGCGCAGGTCCTTCAGCATGCCCATGCCGCCGCAGATCATGACGCGGTCGAAGGCCGGATCGAGCCGTTCGATCCCTAGATCCCCATAGAGCTGGCCGGACTCGATCAGCGTCGTGATACGCCCCGTATGGTGAAACGGCTCGCGGGTCACGCATGGGTAATCGAACAGACGGCTGCGGACGAAGTTGCCGATCAGCTCATCCTGACCCAGCCGGGCGACGACGGAGTCGCCGTAGGCGAGGTCGCGGACCTGCCTCGCGCCGCGTACGAGAATGACCTTCTCGAAGCGCTCGTAGACGTCGGGGTCCTTGATGACACTGGCAAAGGGAGCGAAGCCCGTCCCGGTCGCCAGCAGGAACAGCCGGCGACCCGGACGCAGGTCCCGCAGCACGAGCGTACCGGTGGGCTTGCTGCTCAGCAGGATGGTGTCGCCCTCGCGGATATTCTGCAGGCGCGAGGTCAGCGGGCCGTTGGGGACCTTGATGCTGTAGAACTCGAGCTCTTCTTCGTAATTCGCGCTGGCAATGCTGTACGCGCGCGCGAGCTTGCGACCGTCCACCTCGAGGGCGACCATGATGAACTGGCCGTTCTCGAAGCGCAGCGATGGCTCGCGTGTCGTCGTGAAACTGAAGAGCTTGTCGCTCCAGTGGTGCACGTTCGTGACGCGCGCAGGTACGTAGGTCGCCATCGAGATGACCACCGGTCGCGGAGGCAAATCGGATTAGACTATGCTAATGTTGCGTTGCAAATCCCGCAGTACGTGGAAACGCGTACCCGGCCCGGCGTCGCCTGTACCGCGATCCGGTGATTGATCCGTGCGAGGTCGGTTGGTCAGCACGCGCGGCGCCGGCCCACTAGAATCCACGCGCCGACCGGCCACCGATCTCATTATGTCCGACCAGTAGCTCCCAAACCCCCCGCCCGATGCCATCCATTCGCCATCTCGCACCGGGGCTCGGCCTCGTCGTGCTCATCGCCGTCGCCGCATTCGCGTTGTCACGCGTGCCGGCGTTGTCCTCGCTCGGGCTGAGTGCGCTGACGCTCGCCATCGTCATCGGGGCCGTCCTCGGTAACGTCGCCCACCACCGGCTCGCCGGTCCGCGCACGCTTCCCGGGCTGCAGTTTGCGCAGAAGACGCTCCTGCGCATCGGCGTGGCGTTGTACGGCCTCAACCTGAGCCTCGGCCAGATCATCCGTGTGGGCCCCGCCGCCATCGTGACGGACATCTTCATCGTCGCGTCGACCGTCGTCGTGGGCTGGTGGGTCGGCTACCGGTGGCTGCGAATGGACCGTGAGACCGTCCTGCTCGCCTCCTCCGGCAGCGCCATTTGTGGCGCGGCCGCCGTCGTCGCCACCGAATCGGTCCTCGGTGCGGCGCCACACAAGACATCAGCCGCCGTCGGCCAGGTCGTCCTCTACGGCAGCATCGCGATGTTGCTGTACCCGGTCCTGTTCGGCCTGCTGGGAGTCGGCCGCGAGGCATTCGGGATCTACGCTGGCTCGACGGTGCACGAGGTCGCGCAGGTCGTCGCGATCGGCAAGACCGTTGGCGGCGTCGCGGCGGAGAATGCCGTCATCGTCAAGATGATTCGCGTGATGTTGCTCGCGCCCTTTCTGATCGTCCTCGGCCGGATGACGGTGCGGCCGGACGGCGGCGCCGTCGCGACGGCACGTCCTTCGTTGCCGGCCTTTGCCATCTGGTTCATCGCGATCGCCCTGGTCCATCCGTACCTTGGCCTTCCCGACCGGCTGTTGGCGCTGTTGCGCGCCATCGACGTCTACCTGCTGGCGGCTGCCATGGCCGCGCTCGGACTCGACACGACCGTCAAGAAGCTCCGTGTCGCGGGCCGCGACGCGGTGATCCTCGGCGCTATCCTGTTCGTGTACCTGATCGTGATCGGCGGGATCGCCAATCTCGTCATTCAGCACGCGTTCGGCGTGCCGCTGGATCGATAGACCGGACGCGCGCGGGCACTCGGGGCACGGCGGGCGACGCTTCGCCACGCTGCAGGAGCGCCAGGGTCGAATGGGTCGTGCGGGCGCGTGCCTGCGCGGCAATCGGAGGCTCCTCGGATGCACGCTTATCCTCATACCCAGCTCGCGAGCGCCAGCGGTACACCCACCGGCGTCGCACCGCTGGCGTGCCCATCGACGCCGGCCATCTCGACCGCAGCGCCACCCCGGTTCGACGGGCCCGGAGGTTGCTGGTCGCCCGAGTCGCGGCTCATCCGCGCACTGGCCGACCGCTCCATCCTCGCGTTCCGCGCCATCGGTCTCGCGGCACGGCCGGAACGGAGCCCGCTGGACTGCAGCATTCAGGGCGTCTTGGCGAATGTGGACCGCGTGACGCGGTACTCGCACTTCAGCACGCGGGCGACGCCGAGCGTGCCCGCCGGCACCGATGCTGCGAAGGCCCGGCAGCGGCTGGAGCGCGGCGAGCAAACCATCGCGGTGCGGGTCATCACCGCGTCGGGACGGTGGTCGTCATGACCGCTAACCGCTGGGATGAGCGCTACGCCGGCGAGGAGCACTGGTACGGCACCGAGCCAAACGACTTCCTTCGCGAGAACATCGAGCGGCTGCCCCGGACCGGGCGCGTACTCAGCCTCGGCGAAGGCGAGGGCCGGAATGCCGCCTTCATCGCCGCCCGCGGCCCGCAGGTAGTGGCGGTCGATGGCTCAGCGGTCGGGCTCGAGAAGGCGCGGCGATTGGCGAAGGCGCGCGGCGTGTCGATCGAGACGGTGAATGCGGATCTGGGCACATTCGCCCTGGAGCCGCAGTCGTGGGATGCGATCATCTCGATCTGGTGCCATCTCGAGTCGGGGTTGCGCCGACGGGTCCACCGCGACGTGGTGACCGCGCTGCGGCCCGGCGGCGTGTTCCTGCTCGAGGCTTACACACCCGACCAGCTCCGCCACGGCACCGGCGGGCCTCGCGAGCCGGATCTGCTCGTGCGCCGCGATGATCTCGTGGAAGAGCTGGCCGGCCTCGAGATCCTGCACGCCGCCGAGCTGGAGCGCGACGTTCATGAGGGTCGCGGCCACGGCGGCCGCAGCGCAGTCGTTCAGTTCATCGGCCGCAAGCCAGGCTGACGGCAGGCTCGCCGCCGCGGGCGGCATTGCCAGCAACCGCGGCGGTGCCCACAATGCGATGCACCGCAAGGGAGGGGCCGTCATGTCGAAGCGCCAAGTCCGCCGCGTCTCCGGGATTGCAGGGTTGCTGGCTGGCGCCCTCGCCTGCCACGCCGGTCTCGCGTTGGCGGCACCGACGGATTGGCGTGCGACCGTCCAGACGTTCGCGTCGAAGCACTGCCGGAACCCGGCATGGGGCTACTCGCACTCGTCGCGCGACTACCGCCTCGCGAAGGAGCTGGCTGCGGCGGACGGCGTCGCGCTCGATGACGACGTCCTCTTCGCAGCGGCGTACCTGCACGACCTGGCCGCCTTCGCTCCTTACGAGAAGCCGGATGTCGACCACGCCGACCAAGCCGC
>JAFEDP010000119.1 GCA_018241545.1 Pseudomonadota bacterium | reverse complement strand
CCCGCTGACGCGGGTCGCCAACCGCGCCTCGCTCGATGAGCGCCTCGCCGAGGAACTGGCCCGCTTCCGGCGCTTCAAGAGCCCGGTGTGCGTGCTGGTGTGGGACGTCGACCACTTCAAGGCCATCAACGACACCTGCGGCCACCGCGGTGGCGACGCGGTGCTGCGCGAGGTGGCCACCTGCCTTGCGCAGGGGCGGCGCGAGGTGGACTTCCTGGCGCGCTTCGGCGGCGAGGAGTTCGTGACGCTGCTGGTGGGCACGCCGCTCGCCGACGCGGTCGCGGTCGCCGAGCAGATGCGCGCCGCGGTGGAGGCGCTGCGCTTCCACTTCCGCGGCGCGCCGGTCCCGGTCACGGTCTCGTGCGGGCTCACGGAGCTGCGCGACGGCGACAGCGCCGAGTCGGTGTTCGACCGCGCCGACGCCGCGCTCTACCGCGCCAAGGCCGCCGGCCGCAACCGCTGCGCGAGCGGCTGAGGCGGCACGCTAGCGGGCGAGGCGCCGGTCGAGGAAGTCGCTGACCGCCGCGTAGACGCGCAGCCAGCTCGCGTGGCGCAGGAAGTCGTGGATCTCGTCCGGCAGCACGAGCTGCTCGCACTCCACGCCGCGCAGCTCGAGTGCGTGCACGAGGCGGGTGGTCTCGGAGAAGTGCACGTTGCGGTCGTCGTCGCCGTGCACGAACAGCACCGGCGAGCGCCAGCTCGCGACCGCGCTCATCGGCGAGGCGCGCCACGCGGTCTCGAGCGCGGCGGCCGAAACGTCGCGGTCGTAGTACGGCACGTTGCCGCGCGACAGCGCGAGATCGGCGTGGTACCAGTCGTGCACGCCATGCAGGTCGGCGCCGGCCGCGAACAGGTCCGAGTCGCGGGCGAGCCCGAGCGCCGTCAGGTAGCCGCCGTAGCTGCCACCCCACAGGCCCACCCGCCGCGCGTCAACGTCGGCGCGCCGGCGCAGGAACTCGGCGGCGGCGACCACGTCGTTGTACTCCGCGGCGCCGGCCGCGCCCAGGCGCTCGGCCTCGCGGAAGTCGAGGCCGTAGCCGATGCCGCCGCGGTAGTTGAGCGCGAGCACCACGTAGCCGCGGCTCGCCAGGTACTGGTTCAGGCCGTACGCGTAGGCGTAGTAGTCCATGTAGTGCCAGCCCGGCAGCATCTGGCGGATCGGACCGCCGTGCATGAACACCACTGCCGGGTGGCGGCCGCCGCCGGCCTCGGCGGGCGGCAGGAACAGGTCGCCGTGCGCGATGACCCCGTCGCGCGCGGGCAGCGCGACCGGCTGCGGCACGACGAGCGCTGCCGCCGGGAAGCCCGGCGGCAGCGCGCCGGGATGCAGCTCGAGCGGCGCGTGGCCGGGTTCGAGGGCGAGCGCGTGCAGCGGCTGGCGCACGCCGGAGGCGAGGTAGCCGACCGTGGTGCCGTCACCGGCGAGCACCGGCATCGTCTCGATGCCCTCGCCCGAGGTCAGCGCCGAAGGCGCGCCGGCCGGCAGCGGCAGGCGCCACAAGTGGCGCCGCTCCAGGTCGCCGGCATTGGCCGCGTACACGACCGCGCGCCCGTCCGCCGCCACAGCGGCGTACTCGATCTCGAACTCGCCCGGGGTGAGCAGCCGCGCCGGTCCGCCGGCGGCCGGCACCGCATACAGGTGCAGCCAGCCGTCCGTCTCGGCCGGGAACAGCAGCGTGTCGCCGGCGGCCCAGTACAACTGCTGCTCGGAGGCGAGCGGATGGAACACGCTGCCGCGTCCGGCCGGGGCGCGGTACGCCTCCGTGCTGCGGCCGCTCGCGACGTCGGCGACCCGCACCGACCATGGCACGCCGCTGCGGTGCGGTCCGATGCCGACCTCGTCCGGCGTGTACGGCAGGCGCAGGAACGCGAGCCGCTGGCCGTCGGGCGCGAACACGGGCGACAGGTCGTAGCCGTAGGCGGCCTCGAGCCAGTGCAGCGTCCGGCTCGCGAGGCTGTAGATCCCGACGACGCTGTGATCGCCGCGGTAGCTGACGAAGGCGAAGGAGCGGCCGTCCGGCGCGAAGCGCACCCCGCCGAGCTCCCCGAGGCCGCGCACCAGCTCCTCGGGCCGTGCGCCGGCGCGCGGGGCGATGCCGTAGAGCGCGCCCTTGCGCACGAACACGATGCGGTCGCCGGACGGGGAGACCACGGGGGCGTGGCCCTCCGCGAGCCGCACCGGCTGCCCGCCGCCCGTGCGCACGAGCCACAGGTCCTGCTCGGGCGGCGTGGCGGCATGGGCGGGGTTCGGGTAGGGCTTGTTGGGCTCCTCGAAGTCGCCCCCGCGCACGTACACGAGTGCGTCGTGCCCCGGCACGAAGGCGAGCTCACCGAGGTCCTGGCCATCGTCGTCGGCGTAGCGGGTCAGCGCCCGCGAGTCGAAGCCGCCGCCGCGGCGGGCGCTCGCGATCCAGACGTTGCGCCGCCCCTCGACCCGCTCGATCCAGGCGAACCGGCGCCCGCCCGGGTCGGCCGTGAGCGTCGAGGCGAAGGGCGCGCTCAGTACCTGCTCGAGGGTGAAGGGCGCCGCGCTTGCCGCAGATGCGCCCAGGACCGCCGCGAACGCTGCCCAGATGCCGAGCGCCGATCCCCGTTCCATCGCGACTCCCCCCGGCCGCCCGCAGCCGGCCGACCCGCCATTGAAGGCACGGAAGACTACACGCCCGTGGCCTGCCGCGGGGCCCGCGGCCGTCTGTGGCGCACGGGCAACGGCAGGCTATTTCGGCCGCGGGCAGTCCGGGGCTATTGATCACGGGGGGGCCAATCAGCGTAACATCGCGCCCTCGGCACCCGTTGGGTGCTCACAACAACTCTTGAACGTGGGGATGCACGTGAAACTGATGCACCGGGCCCTTCGGGGCCACCGTTGGCTGAGCGCCCTCCTGGGCAGCGCCGTGGCCGCCGCGGCGGTGGCGCAGACCGCGCCGTCGACCGCGCCCGCCGTCATGGAAGACGTCGTCGTGACCGGTTCGCGCATCGTCCAGCGCGAGGCGCAGGCCGAGCAGCCGATCTCGATCATCGACCGCGACGCGATCGAGAAGACCGGCATCGCCAGCATCGGCGACCTGCTGCAGCAGCTGACCACCGGCGGCAAGGCGCTGAACGCCAAGTTCAACTCCTCCGGCAACTTCGGCTACCCGCCGGACGGCGGTGGCATCGGCGCGGGCTCCGCGCAGGTCGACCTGCGCAACCTCGACTCCAAGCGCGTGCTGGTGCTGGTCGACGGCATCCGCTGGGTCAACGAGTCCTCCGCCTCGGGCGTCAGCGGCAGCGCCGACCTCAACACGATCCCGATGTCGATCATCGAGCGCGTCGAGGTCCTCGAGGACGGCGCCTCGGCGATCTACGGCTCCGACGCGATCGCCGGCGTCGTCAACATCATCACCCGCAAGAAGTTCAACGGCGCCGAGGCCAACTACTACACCGGCGAGTACGGCAAGGGCGGCCGCACCACCGAGGCGAGCCTCACGCTCGGCGGATCGACCGAGAAGGTCAGCAGCATCTTCGTCGCGAGTTTCTACAATCAGGACGCGATCAGCTCGGGTGCGTGGTGGCAGTCGGCGACGCCGGAGCCGTTCGCGGGTAACCGCGCCGGCAGCTCGGCGACGCCGCAGGGCCGCTTCACGTTCTGCGACCCGTCGATCGCGCCGCCGAACTACGGCTCGTGCACGCCCGACCAGGCGAACTTCTACGACCTCACCCTCAACCCCGGTAACACCGGCAATCCGGTCTGGAACCCGAACGACCCGACGGGTGCCGGCAGCAGCTACCACAACTGGAGCAGCGCGGACCGCTTCAACTTCGCGCCCTACAACCTGCTGCTGACCCCGTCGCAGCGCAAGGCCATCTTCACCAACACCACCTACGACATCAGCGACAACGTCCAGCTGTACCTGAAGGGCCTGTACAACACGCGCTCCTCGCGCAACCAGGCCGCGCCGGAGCCGATCTTCGTCGGCCCGTACACGGGCTGCGCCTGCATCGCCGACACGATCACGATCGCGGCCAACAACCCGTACAACCCGTTCGGCATCACGCTCGACCCCAACAACAATTTCGGCTGGGTGACGCGCCGTCCGCTCGAGGGCGGCCCGCGCATCTTCGACCAGAACGTCGACACCTGGTACGCGAACGTCGGCCTCAAAGGCACGCTGCACTTCGGCAGCGGCTGGAAGTGGGACGTCAACTTCGTCGACACCGAGAACAAGGCCAGCCAGACCTTCTATGACGGCTACAACCTGGCGCACCTCGCGCTCGCGCTCGGCGACCCGAACGTGTGCGGCCAGGTGCCGGGCTGCACGCCGCTCGACCTGTTCGGCGGCCAGGGCCGGCCGATCACGCAGGCGATGCTGAACTGGATCCGCGCGACCCAGATCGACTCGAGCACGCAGGACCTCAAGCTCCTGTCGGCCAACATCACCGGCGACCTGTTCCACATCCAGGACCGCGCCGTCGGTATCGCCCTCGGCGCCGAGCACCGCCAGTACGACGGGCGCTTCGACCCGGATCCGCTGCGCCAGAACGGCGAGTCGCAGGACTCGCTCGCGTTCCCGGTGGCCGCGAGCTACCACGTCAACGAGGCCTACGCCGAGGTCAGCGTGCCCGTGCTGAAGACGCTGGGCTTCAGCGGCGCGGTGCGCTACTCCGACTACTCGACCTTCGGCAACCAGACGACCTACAAGGGCGGCTTCCGCTGGCAGCCGATCAAGGACTTCGCGCTGCGCGGCACGTACTCGACGGGCTTCCGTGCGCCGAACATCGGCGAGCTCTACGGCCTCACGCAGTTCGGTGCCACGCTGACCGACCCGTGCGGGCCGAACGAGGCGCTGCCGGTGCTGCCGCAGGGCTGCATCAACCAGGGCGTGCACCCGGGTTTCGTGCAGGCGAACACGCAGATCACGACGTTCACCGGCGGCAACCCGCAGCTGAAGCCCGAGAAGTCGGACAGCTACACCGGCGGCATCGTCTACAACGCGAGCTGGGCCGAGGGTGGCTTCACCTCGAAGCTCGGCGCCGAGGTCACCTACTACAACCACAAGATCAAGGGCGCGATCCAGGCCGCCGACATCCAGGCGCTGCTCGACGCCTGCATCAACGCCGGCGGTACCGACCCGACGCTGTGCTCGCCATTCACGCGCGGTCCGAGCGGCAACCTCAACCCGCCGAAGAACTTCCTCGAGAACCTCGGCTCGATCACCACGAGCGGCGAGGACCTCAAGGTCAACTGGGCCTCGCGCGCGACAGGCATCGGCCGCTTCAGCGCCGCGCTGCAGCTGACCTACACCAACGATTACCAGGCGGTGGACTCGTTCGGCAACGTCGCGCAGCGCCAGGTCGGCATCGAGGTCAACGACAGCGCGATCCCGCGCATCCGCGCCAACGCGCAGCTCGCCTGGGCGGCGAGCGACCTCGAGGTCAGCTGGATCCTCCGCTACCTCGACTCCGTCAAGGAGATCTGCGCCAACGCTTCGCAGGTTGGCGTGCCGGGCTGCGAGACCCGCGTCGGCTACCACACGCTGGACTCCGTGCTCTACCACGACGTCCAGGTCGCGTGGAACGACGCGCTCAAGGTCAAGGGCCTCAAGCTCGAGCTCGGCGTCAACAACGTGTTCGGCCAGAACCCGCCGGTCTGCTACACCTGCTCGCTGAACGGCTACGACGCCGGCACCTACGACCTGCCGGGCGCGTTCTGGAACGTGCGCGCCAAGTACACGTTCTGAGCCTTGCCCGCCGGCGGTCGCCGGTCCGCATTCGCGGACCGGCGACCCGCCCGGCGCGCGCGCCGCAAGGCCAGGTACGCGCGTGACCGGTCCCGACCACTCCTCGCTCAAGCGCATCCTCGGCTTCGGCTTCGCGATCGCGGTCGCCTTCGGCGGCACGATCGGGGTTGGCATCCTGCGCTTGCCGGGCGAGGTGGCCGCGCACGTCGGCAGCGTGCCGCTGCTCGCGCTGGTGTGGCTGGCCGGCGGCGCCTACGCGACGCTGGGCGCGATGTCGGTCGCCGAGCTCGTGACGATGATGCCCGCGGCTGGCGGCTTCTACGTCTACGCGCGCCGCGCGTTCGGGCCGCGGTTCGCGCTGCTGGTCGGCTTCAACGACTGGGCCGTGCAGAGTCTCGCCATCGCCTACGCCGCCTTCGCCGCTGCCGACTTCCTCGGCGAGCTGGTGCCCGCCCTCGCCGGCCACGGCCAGGCGGTCGCGCTCGCCGTGGTCGGACTCGGGACCCTCGTGCACTCCTTCGGGCTGCGTGTCGGCAGCCGTACGCAGAACGCGATCAGCGTGCTGGTGGCGCTGTCGCTGATCGGTCTGATGCTGGCCTGCTTCGCGGTGACGCCGCCGGCGGCGGCCGTCGTGGCTGCGCCGCCGCCGCGTTCCGGAATCGCGCTTGCCGCGGCGCTGCTCGCGGCGCTGCGCCTCGTGCTCGTCGCCTACGACGGCTGGTACAGCTCGATCTATTTCGCCGAGGAGACCGTCGATGCGGTGCGTTCCGTGCCGCGCGCGATGATCGGCTCGGCGATCCTCACCACGGCGCTCTACCTCCTGATCAACGCCGGGCTGCTGCACGCGCTCACGCTGTCTGGCCTCGCGGCGGCCAAGCTGCCGGTGGTGGAGGCGGCGCGGGTGCTGCTGCCGGGCGGCGCCGCGACGCTGGTGGCGGCGATCTCGCTGTGCGTGGTGCTGTCGTTGCTCAATGCCACGTTGCTGATGGCGCCGCGCATCCTGTATGCGCTCGGCCGCGACGGGCTGCTGCCGCGACGCACCGCCTGGGTCAGCCGAGGCGGCACGCCGGCGGTCGCGCTCGCGGCCACGAGCGCCGCCGCGGCGCTCGCGGTCGGCAGCGGCACCTTCGAGCAGATCATCGACGCCTCGGCGCTGCTGTTCGTGCTCAACTACCTGACCGCCTACCTGGCGCTGATGCGCCTGCGCCGGCGCGAGCCCGCCGCCGAGCGCCCGTTCCGCGTGCCCGGCTACCCGTGGACGACCACGGTGGTGCTGCTCGGCTCGCTCGCCTACGTGGTGCTCGCCGTGCTCGACGACCCGCGCACCGGCCTCGCGGCCGGGCTGACGCTGGCGGCGGTGGGGGCGGTCTCGTGGTGGGTGGCCGGCCGCCGCTCCGGCGACGGCGCCACGGCGTCCCCGGGTTGACGGCGGCCGGGGCGGCGTCACAATCAGCGCCCGTCGCTTGACCTGAGGAGAGGCCGATGCGAACGCTCTCGAAGGGCGCGAACGCGCTCGTGACTGAGGCCAAGGCTACCGTCGAGAACCTGACCCCGGCGCAGGTGGCACAGGAGATCGCCCGGCCCGGCACCGTGGTCGTCGACCTGCGCGAGCGCGAGGAGCTCGTGCGCGACGGCGCGATCGAGGGCGCGGTGCACGTGCCGCGCGGACTGCTCGAGTTCGTCGCCGACCCCGGCCATCCGTACCACAACGAGCGGCTCGACCCGGACGCGCGCGTGATCCTGCACTGCGCCTCGGGCGGGCGCTCGGCGCTCGCCGCCGTCACGCTCAAGGCGATGGGCTACCGGTCGGTCGCGCACCTGGACGGCGGCTTCACGGCCTGGAAGGTGCAGGGCCACCCGTTCAAGATGGTCTGAGGCGTGGTCGCTGCGTGCGACGAGGCCCGAGGCGCGGCGTGGCGCGAGTGGATGCGGCGTGCCGCGGCCACGTTCGCCGCGCTCGCGTGGCTCGCCGGCTCCGCGGCGCGGGCCGAGGGCCCGGCCGAGCTGCACGTCGCGACCTTCGACAGCGGTTTCGGCGGCTTCCTGACCGCCAAGAGCATCGAGCGTGAGGCGCGCCCGCTGCTGCGGGACTACGACGCCGAGATCACGATCCACCACTACGGCGACACCGCGAACCTGCCGTACGGTGAGAAGTCGCCGGACGAGATCGCCGCGCTCGGCAGCGCCGGCGTGCTGCGCGCCTTCGCCGACGGCGCCGACATGGTGTTCATCGCCTGCAACACCGCTTCGACGCAGTACGAGCGCATCCGCCGGGCCGTGGACGCCCGCTACCCGGGCGAGGACCGCCCGGTGGTGTCGATCATCGACGTCTCGACGACCGAGGCCAAGCGCCGCCTCGACGCGGCGCTGGCGCGGCGCGCGACCGCGAGCCTCGTCGTGATGGCGACGCCCGCGACGGTACGCAGCATGACCTACCCGCGCCGGCTCGCCGCGCTCTACGGCGTGCCGCTCGCCGAGCAGCCGCCGAAGGCGTACCGCCAGCCGCGCTGGTACCGCACGCTCGGTGACTCGGTCGAGAGCCTGACGCAGCGCAGCGAGATCGCGCTGCCAGGCGGGCGGCGCATCGAGGTCGTGCAGCTCGCGCCGGCCAACTGGGTGGAGCTGATTGAGCACGGCGCCGACCTCAGGGAGCGGCGCGCCGCGGTACGCCGCGACCTCGGGTTGCTGTGGCCGGAGCTGCCCGGGCGCGCCGCGCCGGACGTGGTCGGCTACTTCTGCACGCACTACCC
>JAFEDP010000118.1 GCA_018241545.1 Pseudomonadota bacterium | reverse complement strand
GGGCGCGACGCCCGGCGCGAGCTGGAACCGCAGGTCCAGAATCAGCGGCAACGCCGGACCGCGCTGGCCGCGCTGGACGATCGCGCCGCCGTCGTCGCCGAGGCGCGCGTCGGCGCCCAGGCCCCCGACGATGACCGATCGGAACACGGGCGCGGCGGGCCAGACGTCGAGCGCATAGCCATAGGGACTGGTGTTGGCGACGGTGAGGCGCGTCGCGCCGCGAACCTCGACGAAGCCGCGCGCGACGTCGGCGGCGCTGACCTCGAGGACCGCGGGGCTGCGCTCGTCGGCGATCAGTGCGCGGGCGAGCACGGTCGCACCGACCGGGATCTGGGCACGCGCCGTCGCACCGGCCGGGGACGTGCGCCCGGCGGACGAGGCGAGCGCGAGCACGGCACCCAGAATGAGCGTGCCGGCACGCATGGCCGCCGAGAGCTTCAGGATCACCGGAGCGGACTCCCGCGCCGCGGCCGCCCGGCGCCACGCGTTCCAGCGTCGCGGCCGGCGCCTCGCGCCGTCGATCTGCCCGGGCTCTGGCGCGAGCCGGGTAATCGCCCACCGCCGGGTGCCGGTGCCGATCCCGCCCGCAGGCGGTCATTCCACGACTCTCGCGACCGGTTTTGCGGCCGCCGGACCCCGAACTTGAGCGTGGACTTGGCACTCTGCGCCTCCGCCGCAGGAGGTTCCATTAAAGTCAAATGCTTGGCCGTGGAACCTCGATGACGTCCCGACATTCGCCCTGGAAGCGCCCAGGAAGCCCGCAGTGCGGCGAAGTCCTGAGGACTACCGCCAGGAACCCCCTGCAAGCGATTGCCCCACTGAGCCTTTCGGAGGGTCGCCACGGACCCGCCGGGCGAGCCCTGTATCGACCGCGGCGGAGGGGCCCTGCCCGCTGCCTGCGGTCGCCGACCGCTCGCCACGCCGGCGGCCCGGGACGGGCGGGCCACACGACTGCGGCAGTGCCGCACGGCCGCATGCCCCGGACGCCTCGTATAATCCCCGGCCCCGGGGGCCAACCCCAGTCCAGCCGAGCGCCATGATGGGCAAGCCCGCCGTGCATCCCGCCGCCTCCCCTACGCCTGCGCCGGAGGCGGTCGACCGCTGGGTGCAGTCGGTCCGGACCCTGACGGAGCCCGCCCGCGTGCACTGGTGCACCGGCAGCGACGAGGAGGCGGCCGAACTCACGGCGCAGCTCGAGCGCGGCGGTGAGCTGCTGAAGCTCAATCCCGAGCGCTTCCCCGGCTGCTACCTGTACCGCTCCAACCCGAACGACGTGGCGCGCGTCGAGCACCTGACCTTCGTCTGCACGCGCAGCGAGGCGGACGCCGGCCCGAACAACATCTGGATGGCGCCCGACGAGGCGCACCGCAAGATGGACGCGCTGTTCAAGGGCTGCATGCGCGGGCGGACGCTGTACGTCGTGCCCTACTGCATGGGCCCGATCGACTCGCCCTACGCGCGCTGCGGCGTCGAGATCACCGACAGCCCCTACGTGGTGCTCAACATGCGCCTGATGACGCGCATGGGCAGCGCCGCGCTCGCGCGCATCGCGCGCGAGGGCACCTTCGTGCGCGGCCTGCACTCCATCGGCGAGCTCGACCCGGAGCGCCGCTTCATCATGCACTTCCCCGAGGAGCTCACGATCAAGAGCTTCGGCTCGGGCTACGGCGGCAACGCGCTGCTCGGCAAGAAGTGCCACGCGCTTCGGATCGCGAGCTGGCAGGCGCGCACGGAGGGCTGGCTGGCCGAGCACATGCTGCTGCTCGCGCTCGAGAGCCCGAGCGGCGAAACCCACTACGTCGCGGCGGCCTTCCCCTCGGCCTGCGGCAAGACCAACCTCGCGATGCTGGTGCCGCCGGCCTCGAT
This sequence comes from Pseudomonadota bacterium, assembly GCA_018241545.1. GTDB lineage: Bacteria > Pseudomonadota > Gammaproteobacteria > Steroidobacterales > Steroidobacteraceae > CAIKZZ01. The sequence continues at coordinate 6,626 of JAFEDP010000118.1, read as the reverse complement.
GGCCGGCTGGAAGGTGCGCACGCTGGGCGACGACATCGCCTGGCTGCACCCGGGGCCGGACGGCCGGCTGTGGGCGATCAACCCGGAGGCCGGCTACTTCGGCGTCGCCCCGGGCACCAACCCCAAGAGCAACCGCAACGCCTACGACATGGTCCGCCGCGACACGATCTTCACCAACGTGGCGCTGACCGCGGACGGCGACCCGTGGTGGGAGGGGCTCGACGGCGAGGCGGCCATCGACTGGCAGGGCCGCCCCTACGACCCGAAGAACGGCCCGGCCGCGCACCCGAACTCGCGCTTCACGGTCTCGGCGCACAACAACCCCGCCTACGCCCGCGAGTCCGACGCGCCCGAGGGCGTGCCGATCTCGGCGATCGTGTTCGGCGGCCGGCGCCGGGCGCTCGCGCCGCTGGTGTTCGAGGCGCGCGACTGGCGCCACGGCGTGCTGGTCGGCGCCGGCGTCGCCTCGGAGACCACCGCGGCGATCACCGGCAAGGTCGGCGTGCTGCGCCGCGACCCGATGGCGATGAAGCCGTTCGCCGGCTACAACTTCGGCGACTACTGGCAGCACTGGCTCGACATCGGCGCCAAGCTCTCGCGCCCGCCGAAGATCTTCCACGTCAACTGGTTCCGCCAGGACGCCGCCGGCAAGTTCCTGTGGCCGGGGTTCGGCGAAAACCTGCGCGTGCTCAAGTGGATGATCGAGCGGGTCGCCGGCCGTGCCGGCGCGCACGACACGCCCATCGGCCACATGCCGGCGCTCGCGGATCTCGACACCACCGGGCTCGGGCTCGCGCCGGCCACGCTCGAGGAACTGCTGGCGGTCGACGCGCCGCAGTGGCGCTCGGACCTCGCGCACCTCGGCGGGGAGTTCGACCAGTACGGCGGGCGCATGCCCGAGACGCTGCGCGCCGAGCTCTACGAGGTCCTCCGGCGCTTCGGCTGAGGCGCGCCTACTCCTCGCAGACGAAGCGGATCGTCTGCGAGGAATCCCGCTCCGGGGCCCGGCCGAGGCCGATCAGACCCTCGCCGCTGATCGGCATGCTGTCGCGGCGCACGAACTGCTCGTCGCCCGAGGCCCCGTGCACGAAGGTGCCGTTGGTCGACTGGTCGATTAGCATGAAGCGCGCCTTGGAGGCCTCGATGCGCGCGTGCAGCCGCGAGATCAGGTTGCCCTTGACGATCACGTCGTTGTCATCGGCCCGGCCGATCGTGACGTGCGTGCGCTGGTCGTCGAGCACGATCTCCTCGCCCTGGAAGCGCAGCCGCAGCCGGCGCGGCCGGTGCGTCTCGCGGTTGGCGAGCGCGATCGCCGGCAGCATGCTGGTGATGTCCTCGGTCTGCCACAGCACCTCGTAGAGCGCCACCTCGTGGCTGCGCCCCTTGAGCGTGGCGACGTCGATCTGGCGCACCGCGCTCTTCCAATCCGCCGACAGGCGCTCGACCATCGTCACCGTGGTCATGATCTGGCCGGCCTTGGCCTGGCTGGTCATGCGGTTGGCGGTGTGCACGGCCGCGCCGAACACGTCGCGGTGCTCGAGCACCACCGGCCCGAAGTGGCAGCCGATGCGGATCGCCACGTGGGTGTTGCCGGCCTGCAGCGCCGGGCTCAGCGAGATCTCCCGCTGCATCTGGCTGGCCGCGTTGATGGCCTCGTCCGGGAGCGCGAACGTCGCCATCACCTCGTCGCCCATCGTCTTGATGACGGTGCCGCCGTGGCGCTCGGTGGCGCCCTTCATGATGTCGATGCAGATGCCGACCATCTCGCGCGCCTTGGCATCCCCGAGCATCTCGTAGAGCTGCGTCGAGCCGACCACGTCGGCGAACAGGATGGCGAGCTCGATGTCCTTGCTCATCGGACGATTATATACGACTTGTCATATTTCCCCGCCGGGGTTACCCGCAGCCGCGGCGGTTACCCCGCCGCTCGCAGCGCCTCGGCACCCTCCGCTGCCCGGACCGCCGCCTCAAGCACCGCATAGCCCGCCCCGGCGCGCGGCGCGAGCTCGGAGATCACGCGCCGGAAGGCCCGCGCCCCCGGGCGGTAGGCGTAGAGGCCGAGCAGGTGGCGCGCGATCGCGTGCAGCCGCTCGCCGGCAGCGAGCTGCGACTCGACGTAGGGACGAAGCGCCGCCACCAGTGCCGCCGGCGGCGGCGGTTCCACCGCGCCTTCGGGCCATGCACGCCGGTCGAGCTCGGCCAGGAAATAGGGGTGGTGGTAGGCCTCGCGCCCGATCATCGCCCCGTCGACGCGCTGCCACTGCCGCTCGACCGCCTCGATCGTCGTCAGGCCGCCGTTGACGACGATCGTGAGCGCCGGGCGCTCGGCCTTGAGCCGCCAGACGAGCTCGTAGCGCAGCGGCGGGATCTCGCGGTTCTCCCTGGGCGAGAGCCCGCTGAGCACGGCCTTGCGGGCGTGCACGATGAACGTGTCGCAGCCGGCGGCCGCGACCGCATCGACGAAGCCCAGCAGGAACTCATAGTGGTCGTCGTCGTCGATGCCGATGCGGCACTTCACCGTGACCGGCACCGCCACGCGCGCGCGCATCGCCGCCACGCACTCGGCGACGAGCGATGGGCGTGCCATCAGGCAGGCGCCGAAGGTCGCGTTCTGCACGCGCTCGCTCGGGCAGCCGACGTTGAGGTTGATCTCGTCGTAGCCGTGGTCGGCGCCGATGCGAGCCGCGAGCGCGAGCATCGCGGGATCGGAGCCGCCGAGCTGCAGCGCGAGCGGGTGCTCGCTGGGGTCGTAGCCGAGCAGCCGCTCGCGACGGCCGCGCACCACGGCCTCGGCCACCACCATCTCGGTGTACAGGAGCGTGCGCGGCGCGAGCAGCCGGACGAAGTGCCGGCAGTGGCGGTCGCTCCAGTCCATCATCGGCGCCATGCTGAGGCGCCGCGGCGGCCCGTGATCGGGCGGGCCGGCGGCTGCAGTGCGGGGCAATGTCACGGGGGTGGCTGCGGAGCCGGCTGCGAAGGGGCCCGAATTATCGGGGTTGCGCCGGCATCCGCCAATGGCCGTGGCCCCGGGCGTCGCGGCCCGGCCGGCGGCGAAGGCGGGTGCCGGGTACCGGAGCCGCGGTGCATGCCCGGACGGCGCGTCAGTCGAGGCCGCTCGCGCTCTCGCGCACCAGCCAGTCGACCACGGCCGACAGTGCCTCGCGCTCGCTCGCGCCGCGCGACTTGGCCTCCTCCCAGACCCGTACCTGGCGGTGGGCGCTGGTGCCGCGGCGCAGGATCGTGCGCGCGTGCTCGACCTCGCGCACGCAGTCGAGCGCGACCGCGTCCTCGTGGATCAGGTCGAGCAGCTCCTCCAGCAGCTCGCCGAAGGGCACGAGCTCGCCGCGCGCGAGGTCGAGCAGGCCCTCGTCCGAGCCGTAGCGCATCGCGCGCCAGCGGTTCTCCGCGAGCAGCATGTCGGGGTACATCCGCCACTGCTGGTTGCCCTTGCGCAGGCGGTACAGCATGCGCAGCGTCGACTGCACGAGGGCCGCGAGGCACGCCGAGTCGTCGACGCTCGTGGCGCAGTCCATGATGCGGGTCTCGAGGGTCGGGTAGCGCCAGCTCGGGCGCATGTCCCACCAGATCTTGGACGTGTCCTGGATCAGCCCGGTGCGAATCAGCGTGTCGATGTGGCGCTGGTACTCGCCCCAGCTCGCGAAGCGCTCGGGCAGACCGGTGCGCGGCAGGGCGTTGAAGATCGTCAGCCGGAACGAGCGAAAGCCCGTCTGCTCGCCCTCCCAGAACGGCGAGGACGTCGACAGCGCGAGGAAGTGCGGCAGGAAGTACGACAGCTGGTTCATCAGGTCGATGCGCTGCTCGTTGTCGTCGAGGCCGACGTGCACGTGCATGCCGCAGATCAGCATGCGCCGGGCCGCGGCCTGCATCTCCTTGGCGAGTGCGACGTAGCGGTCCTTGTCGGTGTGGCGCTGCTCGATGGTGCGCGCGAACGGGTGGGTCGAGGCCGCGATCGGCGCGAGCCCGTGCTGGCGCGCGACCTCCACCACCGTGCGCCGCAGCCGCTTGAGGTCCTCCTTGGCCTCGGGGACGGTGCGGCACACCTTGGTGCCGACCTCGATCTGCGAGCGCAGGAACTCCGGGCTCACCTGCCCGCCCCCGAGCTGGTGGCACTCCTCGACCAGACTGTGCGGCGGGTCGTTGTCGAGGTCGCGGCTGCGCAGGCTGACGAGCAGGTACTCCTCCTCGATCCCGACCGTGAACGGCGGCTCCTTCGACATCGGCTACCCTCCCCCGGCCCGCGTCCCGCGGGCTTCGTAGACCCGGTACAGACCGCCGTCCGCCAGGATGTCGGCGAGCGCCCGACCGAGGATCTCGGCCCAGCGCGCGATGCCGGCCGGCGTCAGCAGCTCGTCCTGGCGCACCTCGAGACAGACGTGCGGCAGGCCCGCGCTCTCGGCGTGGTGGTCGATCGTGTAGTCGGCCGGGTGGCGGCCGGAATACGGCTGGTTGTCGCCGACCACGAGCCGCGGCTCGGCGCGCAGCCGCGCGAGCAGCGGCAGCGCGATGCGCGGGTCGTGGTCCCACAGCACGCCCACGTTCCAGGGCCGGGCGTCGCGCCCCAGCACCGGGGTGAAGCTGTGCACGGCGATCAGCGCCGGCACGACGCCGCGCACGTGGAACTCGTGCAGCCGGGCCGCGATCGCCTTGTGGTAGGGCTCGTGGCAGGCGGCCGCGCGCGCGTGCCGCTCGGCCTCGTCGAGGCCCTCGTTGCCCGGCACGCGCTGGCCATCCCCGGCGGTCACGAAGCAGCTCGGGTCCTCGAGTCGCCGGTTGCAGTCCACCACGAGGCGCGAGTAGCCGGCGAGCACCGCCGGCGCGTCGAGCCGGCGGCTCAGCGCGCGCGTGAGCTCGGCGGCACCGATGTCCCAGGCGATGTGCCGCCAGGTCGCCTCGTCCGGCAGGCCGAGGCGGCCGAGCGCACGCGGGAAGGCGCGGCTCGCGTGGTCGCAGACCAGCAGTGCCCGGGCCCGCCCGGTCACGTGGTGCAGCTCGAACGGCGGGGGATCGCCGGGGCCGAGCAGGCGCGACCGGGCACCGGACCCTGCCGGGTCGGCGGGCCGGTTCGCGGCGGGGGCGGCGTCGGGCGGGGGCACGGGCGCGGGCGACCTCCGATGGTCGCCCCCATTTTAGCGACTTAAGACTCCCGGCGCGCCGGGTTCAGCGCGCCGGCTGGCGCGCGAGCGCGGTGGCGAGCCCGGCGATCGGCTCCGGCACGGCGATCAGGAAGCCCTGGGCGTAGTCGACGCCGATCTCGGCGAGCGCCCCGAGCACCTCCTGGGTCTCGACGCGCTCGGCGATGGTGCGGATGCCCATGGCGCGGGCGACCTGGCAGATGGCCTCGACCATGCTGCGGTCGACCGGATCGCGCGACACGTTCTCGACGAACTGGCCGTCGATCTTCAGGAACTCGACCGGCAGGTTCTTGAGGTAGGAGAACGAGGACAGGCCCGAACCGAAGTCGTCGAGCGCGAAGCGCACGCCGCGGTCCCTGAGCTCGCGCATGAAGTAGACGACGTTCGACAGCGAGGCGATGGCCGCGGTCTCGGTGATCTCGAAGCACAGCGAGCCCGGGCGGATCTCGGTCGCCGACAGCTCGCCGAGCAGGAACTCGAGGAAGCCCTCGTCCGACAGCGTCGTGCCGGACAGGTTGATCGCGAAGGTGGCGTGCTCGCCGACCTGGCCGCGGCCGAGCACGGTGCCGAGCACGTGCTTGACGACCCAGCGGTCGATCGTCGGCATCATGTTGTAGCGCTCGGCCGCCGGGATGAACTCGATCGGCTGCACGAGCTCCCCGCGCTCGTCGCGCATGCGCAGCATCAGCTCGTAGTGGGCCTGCGGGTCGCGGTTGCGGCCGATCGGCAGGATCGGCTGGAAGTAGATCTCGAGCCGGCCCTCGTCGGAGGCGCGCTGCAGGCGCGATACCCACTGCATCTCCTTGTGGCGCGCCGGCACGTTGTCCGCCTCGTAGACGTGCACGCGGTTGCGGCCGCCGTCCTTGGCTGCGTAGCAGGCGACGTCGACGGCGCTCATGACTGCGGCCACCGACTCGCTGCCGCGGTCGATGCCGACGATGCCGATCGAGGCGCCGATCTTGATCTGCTGGCCGGCCCACTCATAGCGGAACTCGCGGATCGCCTGCCGCAGGCCGTCGGCGATCTTCATGGCCTGCTCGAGCTGGCAATCCTGCAGCAGGATGCCGAACTCGTCGCCGCCGAGCCGCGCCAGCGTGTCGCTGGTGCGCACGCGCGTCTGCAAGAGGCTCGTGATCTGCTTGAGCAGCCGGTCGCCGGCCGGGTGGCCGCAGGTGTCGTTGACGACCTTGAACTGGTCGAGGTCGACGTAGACGAGCGCGTGGCCGAGCTGCGGGTTCTCGCGCGTCTCGGCGAGCGCCGCGTGCAGCCGGTGCTCGAACTCGCGCCGGTTCAGCAGCCCCGTCAGGGCGTCGTGCGAGGCCTGGTACGACAGCGCCCGCCGCAGCCGCCGCTCGCGGCTGACGTCGCGGAACACGACCACGGTGCCGAGCAGCCGGCCTTCGCGGTCGCGGATCGGCGCGGCCGAGTTCTGGATCGCCACCTCGCGGCCGTTGCGCGCCACGAGCGCCGCCT
>JAFEDP010000117.1 GCA_018241545.1 Pseudomonadota bacterium | reverse complement strand
CTACCGCATCGACCCGGACGGCTCCGAGCTGCGGCTGCTCGTCTACCGCGGCGGGCCGCTGGCGCGGCTCGGCCACAACCACGTGATCATCGCGCACGGGCTCGACGGCGAGGCCGTGGTGGGCGACGACCCCGACGGGGCGCGGCTCGCGCTCAGCTTCCCGGTCGCCGCGCTCGCGATCGACGAGCCGGCGGCGCGGCGCGAGGAGGGCGCGGAGTTCGCGAGCCTGCCGAGCGCCGAGGACGTGGCCGGCACGCGCCGCAACCTCGAGTCGCCCGCGGTCCTGGACGCGGCCCGCTTCCCGACGGTGCGCCTCGAGGCGGTGCTCGGCCGCGTGGCGACCGGGCTCGTCGCGCACGCGACCGTGACGCTGCGCGGCCGGGACGTCCCGGTCGAGGTGCCGCTGACCCTCGTGCGCCGCCCCGGCGAGCTCCTCGCCGAGGGCGGCCTCGAGCTCTCGCAGCGCGCGCTCGGCCTCACGCCCTTCAGCGTCGCGCTCGGGGCGCTCACGGTGCGCGACGAGGTCGCGGTGCGCTTTCGGATCCGCGCAACGCCGGCCGTGGCGGTACCGCCGCCCCGGCCATAATCTCGCAGCCGCACAGGCACTTAGGCCGCGCCGGGCGGGGTCGGTATTTGCCGGTGGTTCCGTAGCGAATTCGCCGGGGTACGATGAGTCCCATGAGTGCAGCCCTCTCGACCGAGACGATCTTCGACGCCGACCTCGTCCGCCGCTACGACCGGCCGGGTCCGCGCTACACCTCCTACCCGACCGCGGTGCAGTTCCACGCCGGTTTCGGCGCCGCCGACTACGAGGCCGCGGCCCGCGCGAGCAACGGCCCCGGCGCGAAGCCCCTGTCGATCTACATGCACGTGCCGTTCTGCGAGAGCCCGTGCTTCTACTGCGGCTGCAACAAGATCATCACCCGCGACCACGGCCGCGCGCGTCCCTACCTCGACCACCTCAAGCTCGAGATCGAGCGCCAGGGCGCGCTGTTCGACCGCGGCCGGCTGGTCGACCAGCTGCACTTCGGCGGCGGCACGCCGACGTTCCTGAGCGACGCCGAGCTCGCCGAGGTGCTCGAGCACGTCGGCCGGCACTTCACGCTGCGCAGCGACCCGGACCGCGAGTACTCGATCGAGATCGACCCGCGCACCGTGTCGGTGGCGCGGCTCGACGTGCTGTCGAAGCTCGGCCTCAACCGCGTCAGCCTCGGCGTGCAGGACTTCGACCCGGAGGTGCAGGACGCCGTCAACCGGGTGCAGTCGGTCGAGGACACGCTGGCGCTGATCCGCCGCGCCCGCGAGCTGCCGATCGACTCGGTCAGCATCGACCTGATCTACGGCCTGCCGCGCCAGTCGCGCGCGAGCTTCGCCAAGACGCTCGACATCGTGATCGCGGCGCGCCCCGACCGCATCGCGGCCTACAGCTACGCGCACCTGCCGCACCTGTTCAAGCCGCAGCGCCAGATCAAGCAGGCGGACCTGATCACCCCGGCCGAGAAGCTCGGCCTGCTCGGCCTCACGGTCGAGACCCTGACGGGCGCCGGCTACGTCTACATCGGCATGGACCACTTCGCGCTGCCGACCGACGAGCTGGTGCGGGCCCAGGCCGACGGCACGCTGCAGCGCAACTTCCAGGGCTACTCGACGCGCGCCGAGTGCGACCTGGTCGCGCTCGGCGTGAGCTCCATCTCCAAGGTCGGCGACACCTACGCGCAGAACTCCAAGGCGCTGCCGGAGTACTACAAGCGCATCAACGACGGCGGGCTCGCGATCGAGCGCGGCGTCAAGCTCGACGCCGAGGACCGCCTGCGCCGCGACGTGATCCAGCAGCTGATGTGCGCCACGCGGCTCGACTTCGCCGGCATCGACCGGCGCCACGGCATCCGCTTCGAGGAGCACTTCGCCGCCGAGCTCGAGCGCCTGAAGCCGCTCGAGGCGGACGACCTCGTGCGCCAGGAGGGCCGCGCGCTGAGGATCACCGCGCGCGGACGGCTGCTGATGCGCAACGTCGCGATGGTGTTCGACGCGCACCTGCCCAAGGTCGCGCCGGTCGCCGACCAGCCGCGCTTCTCGCGCGTCGTCTGAGCCTCACTCGGGCGGCGGCCCGATCAGCAGCCGCGTGCCCTCCGGCGCCACGATCAGCACGTGGCTCGCCGGGTCGAGCGAGCGCGGCAGGCGCGCCTCCGGCTCGATCCCCACCTCGGCCAGCCGCTCGCGCAGCGCGACGCCGTCGTCGCAGCTGAACACCAGCGTCGGGCGCGGCAGCTCGCGCGTCAGGTAGAGGCCGAGGTCGAAGGTATCGCTGGTCAGCGACAGGTGCGGCCACGGGTCCTCGGCCTCGGCGGCCGTCACGAAGCCGAGCCGCTCCCAGTACTCGCGCGCGCTGCCGAGGTCGGCGACCGGCAGCGCGTACTCCTCGAACCAGCCGAGCCGCGTCGGCGGCGGGTGCTCGGGCGGCGAGAACGTGCGTGCCTCGAGCAGCCGCACCTCCTGGCCGTCGGGCGCGGTGAACACCGCCTCGTTGAACGTGTCGTCGGCGAGCTGGCGGCGGTCGAACTCGATGCCCAAGTGCTCGAGCGCCGGCAGGTGGCGCGCCAGCTCCGGCAGCACGTAGGTGAGCTGCGGGGCGGCGACCGCCGGCTCCTCGTGCAGCCCGATCACCAGGCGCCCGTCGGTGACCACCGAGTAGCGGTGCGACCAGGTCTCGCCGACGATCGCCGAGCTGAAGCCGAGACGCTGGTAGAACTGCCAGGACTCGAGGATCCGGGGCGTGGGGAGCGTGAGCTCGAGGAAGCGGCCGAGCATGCGCCCGAGTCTAGCCGGTCGCGGGGTGCGTCGTCTCCGCCGGCGCCAGCCGGTGGGCGGCGTAGGCGGCGACCGTGGTCGCGGCGACGAAGGCGGTGACCGGCACCGGCGTCGCGGTCGAGGCCGCCGACATCCCCTGCACCGCGAGCGCGCCGAGCGCCTGCTGGCTGAAGCCGAGCAGGCCCGCGGCCGCCCCGGCGTAGCGGGGCGCGAGCGCGACCGCGCTCGCGGTCAGGTTCGGCAGCGCAAGTCCCTGCGCGAAGCCGATCGCGATCCACGGGGCGAACAGCCAGAACGGGTGCCAGAGCCCGGCGAGCGCGAGCCCGAGGCCGAGGCTGCCGGCGACGGCCTGCAGCGCGATGCCGGCGCCCATCAGGCGGCGCATGCCGAGCCTGAGCGTGTAGCGCGACACCACCCAGTTGCCGGCGAAGTAGCCGCCCGACAGCGTCAGGTACCAGAGCCCGTACTCGCTCGGGCGCCGGCCGAGGCTCTGGAACACGTACGGCATCATCGCCACGAACACGAAGAACACCGCGTAGATGACCGCGCTCTGCAGCGCGAGGCGCCGGAACGCCGGCGTGCGGATCAGCGCCGCGGTCGCCGCGCCCACCTCGCGGGCGCTGCGCCCGGCGCCGCCGTCGCGCGTCTCCGGCAGGAACCGCCACACCATGAGCGTCAGCGGCGCGCCGGCCGCGAGCAGCGCCCAGAACACCGCGCGCCAGCCGAAGGCCTCGCCGAGCGCGCCGCCGAGCGCCGGTGCCGTGGAGTTGGCGACCGACATCACCATGGTCAGCGTGGCGAGCTTGTGCGCCATGCGGTCGCGCACGTAGCGGTCGCCGATCGCGGCGCGCGCGACCGTCGCGCCCGCGGAGCTGCCGAGCGCGACCACGACGCGCGCCAGCGTCAGCAGGCCGACCGAGCGGGCCGCGAGCGCGAGCGCGGTGCCGGCGAGGAACACCGCGAGACCCGCGAGGATCACGCGCCGCCGGCCGTAGCGGTCCGACAGCGGGCCGTAGACGAACAGCCCGACGGCGAACGCGACCAGCGGCGCCGTCACCGTCGCGCTCGCCGCCTCGACGCTCGCCCCGAGCCCGGCCTGCGCCAGCGGCAGCACCGGCAGGTAGATGTTGAGGGCGACCGGGCCGGTCGCGGTGACCGCGGCGAGCAGCACCAGCAGCGCGCGCTCGGAGAGCGCGCGCCCGCTCAAGTCGTCACGCCGCCCAGGCAGAGGTACTTGAGCTCGGTGAAGTCCTGGATGCCGTACTTGGAGCCCTCGCGGCCGATGCCGGACTCCTTCCAGCCGCCGAACGGCGCCTCCTCGGTCGAGATGATGCCGGTGTTGAGGCCGACGATGCCGTACTCGAGGCCCTCGGCGACGCGCCACGCACGGCCGATGTCGCGCGTGTAGAAGTACGCCGCCAGCCCGAACTCGGTGTCGTTGGCCATCCGGAGCGCCTCGGCCTCGCTCTCGAAGCGGAAGATCGGGGCCACCGGCCCGAAGGTCTCCTCGCGCGCGACCTTCATCGCCGGCGTCACGTGCGTCAGGATCGTCGGCTCGAAGAAGGTGCGGCCGAGCGCGTGGCGCTTGCCGCCGAGCACGAGCTTGGCGCCCTTGGCGAGCGCGTCGCCGATGTGCTCCTCGACCTTGAGCACCGCGTTGTCGTCGATCAGCGGGCCCTGCTCGGTCGGGCCGGCGAGGCCGTCGCCGACGCGCAGCTTCTTGGTCGCCTCGACGAGCTTGGCGACGAAGGCGTCGTAGACGCCGGCCTGCACCAGCAGGCGGTTGGCGCACACGCAGGTCTGGCCGGTGTTGCGGTACTTGGAGGCGATGGCGCCCGCGACCGCGGCGTCGAGGTCCGCGTCGTCGAACACGATGAACGGCGCGTTGCCGCCGAGCTCGAGCGAGACCTTCTTGACGGTGCTGGCGCACTGCTGCATCAGGAGCTTGCCGATCTCGGTGGAGCCGGTGAAGGTGATCTTGGCGACCATCGGGTTGGAGGTCAGCTCGCCGCCGATCGCCGAGGCCTTGCCGGTCAGCACGTTGAAGACGCCGGCGGGCACGCCGGCGCGCGCGGCGAGCTCGGCCTGCGCGAGCGCCGAGAACGGCGTCGACTCGGCGGGCTTGATGACGATCGTGCAGCCGGCCGCGAGCGCGGCGCCGGCCTTGCGCGTGATCATCGCCGCCGGGAAGTTCCACGGCGTGATCGCCCCGACCACGCCGACCGGCTGGCGCAGTGCCAGCAGCCGCTTGTCGGCCTGCGGCGAGGGGATCACGTCGCCGTAGACGCGCCGGCCCTCCTCGGCGAACCACTCGTAGAACGACGCCGCGTAGCCGACCTCGCCCTTGGCCTCGGCGAGCGGCTTGCCCTGCTCGGCGGTCATCAGCCGCCCGAGGTCCTCGGTGTTGGCGACCATGAGGTCGGCGAGCTTCCGGAGGATCTTGCCGCGCTCCTTGGCGGACTTGGCGGCCCAGGCGGGGAAGGCGCGCTTGGCGGCCTCGATGGCGCGGCGCGTCTCGGCGGCCCCGCAGCGCGGCACGGTGCCGAGCACGGCGCCGGTGGCCTTGACGCGGACCTCGGTGGTGGCGCCGCCGTCGGCGCCGACCCACTGGCCGTCGATGTAGCACTGCTGCTTGAGGAGCGCGGAGTCGGCGAGCGTGAACGATGTCGTCATGAGGATCTCTCTGGGGGCAGTGATGCCCGGCGGCGCGAGCGCGGCCCTCCCGGGGGCCGCGGCTCAGCCGACGTGGCGGTGGAGGAAATCGAGGCTGCGCCCCAGGGCGAGCGCGGCCGCGGCCGCGTCGTAGGAGGGGCGCTCGGTGCAGTTGAATCCGTGCTCCGCGGGATAGAGGTAGTAGTGGCCGAGCGGGTAGGCCTTCTTGACGCGCTCGACGTCGGCGGGCGGGATGTGGGCGTCGCGCTCGCCGAAGTGGAACATCAGCGGGCACTTGGGCGTGCGCTCGAGGTGCGCCGGCAGCCCGCCGCCGTAGTAGACGATGCCCGCCGCGAGCGTCAGGTGGCAGGCGGCGACGTAGGTCATCGTGCCGCCCCAGCAGTAGCCGACCATGCCGACCTTGCCGGCCGTGGCGGCGGCGTCGATGGCCGCCTTGAGGTCGAGGATCGTCTGCTCGAGCTTGAGCCGGTCCTTGAGCGCCCGCCCGGCCGCGACGTCCGCGTACGGGACGTCGGCGCCGCGCTCGACCCGGTCGAACAGCGCCGGCGCGACCGCGAGGTAGCCCTCGCGCGCGAAGCCGTCGGCGACCGCGCGGATGTGGGCGTTGACGCCGAAGATCTCCTGCACGACCACGAGCCCGCCGCGCGGCCGGCCGGCCGGGACCGCCCGGTAGGCGGCCAGGCGGTGGCCATCGATGGCCTTGAGCTCGACGGTGGCGGACTCGGTCATGCGGGGCGCCCGGGCCGGCGGGACGCCGGCAATCGCCTATTTTGCGCGAGGCGCGCCGCGGGCACCACCGCGGCCCGACCGGGGGCGGCTCAGCGCCAGGGCCGGATCACCCGCTGCTCGATGGCGCCGAACACGGTCCGGCCCTGGCGGTCGAGCACCTCGATCCGGACCTGGTCGCCGAACTTCAGGAACGGCGTGCGCGGGGCCCCCGACTCGAGCTGCTCGAGCATGCGCCGCTCGGCGATGCAGGCCGAGCCCCGGCTGCGGTCGTAGTTCGAGATCGTGCCGGAGCCGACGATGGTGCCGGCCCTAAGGTTCCGGGTCCGGGCGCAGTGGGCGACCAGCTGGGCGAAGTCGAAGGTCATGTCGACGCCGGCCTCCGGGGCGCCGAACGGCTGGCCGTTCAGGTGCACCGCGACCGGCCGGTGCAGGCGGCCGCCGTCCCAGTCCGCGCCGAGCTCGTCCGGCGTCACCGCCACCGGCGAGAACGCGGTGGCGGGCTTGGACTGGTAGAAGCCGAAGCCCTTGGCGAGCTCCGGCGGGATCAGGTGGCGCAGGCTCCAGTCGTTGGCCAGCATCACGAGGCGGATGTCACCGCGCCCCCGCACCGCCTCCGGCGTCGAGCCCATCGGCACGTCGCCGACCACGACCGCGACCTCGGCCTCGAGGTCGATGCCGAGGTCCTCGCTCGGGAACGGCGCGTCCTCGGTCGGGCCGAGGAAGTCGTCCGAGCCGCCCTGGTACACGAGCGGGTCGGTCCAGAACGACGCCGGCATCTCCGCGCCGCGCGCCTTGCGCACGAGCTCGACGTGGTTGACGTACGCCGAGCCGTCGACCCAGTGGTAGGCGCGCGGCAGCGGCGCGGCGCAGGCGGTCGCGTCGAACGGCAGCGCCTCCTTGGCCTGGTGCGCCTCAAGCGCGGCGGCGAGGTCCCTGAGGCGCGGCGCCGCGCGGCCCCAGTCGTCGAGCGCGTCCTGCAGCGTCGCCGCGATGCCGCCGGCGGGCGCGTAGTACCGGAGGTCGGCGTCGACGACGACGAGGCGCCCGTCGCGCCCGTTTCGCAGGCTGGCCAGCTTCATGTCCCGCCGTCTCCCGTCGGTGCCGCGCTCAGGGCGGCGTGCCCTTCCAGCTGTCGACGTAGCCGTGCCACTCGACGCCCGGCGCGGCCGCGCCGAGCTCCAGCGCGTCGCGCGCGTCGACCATCACAGCGTACTCGTCCGTGGCCGGCTTCGTCTGCACCAGCATGCGCGAGAGCGCCTTGGGATGCGGGCCGTGGGTGAAGCCCGCCGGATGGAAGGTCAGCATGCCCGGGTGGATGTTGTCGCGCGAGAAGAAGTCGCCCGCGTGGTAGAAGATGACCTCGTCGTAGTCGTCGTTGTTGTGGAAGAACGGCACCTTGAGCGCGCCAGGGTCGGTCTCGAAGGGCCGCGGCACGAAGGTGCAGACGATGAAGCGGCCGGCGACGAAGGTCGTGTGCGCCGACGGCGGCAGGTGGTAGCGGTGGCTCATCAGCGGGCGGATGTCGCGCACGTTGAGGCGGCAGGCGGCGAGGTCGCCGTGCCAGCCGACCGCGTCGAGCGGGTTCCACGGGAAGCGCGCGATCGACACCTGCTGGCGGCGCTTGATGCGCACCGACCACTCGCGGCTGCCCTGCGGCGCGCCCGGCGGCCCGGCGTCCTGCTGCGCGAGGAACGCCTCGTCGATGGCCGGCACGTCCAGGATCGCCGGGTCGAAGATCGCGTGCGGGCCGACGAGGCCCTTCTCCGGCAGCAGGTACGAGGCGTTGGTGGCCTCGATCAGCAGCCCGGTCAGCGGCGCGGCGCACTCGAGCCGCCACATCGTGCCGCGCGGCAGCACCACGTAGTCGCCGGCCTCGAGCGCGAGGTGGCCGAAGTCGCAGTAGAGCGCGGCGCTGCCGGCGTGCACGAACAAGAGCTCGTCGCCGTCGGCGTTGCGCACCAGGTGGTCCATCGAGGTCGCGAGGTGCAGCCAGCGCAGCCGGCAGTGCGCGTTCTCGAGCACCGGCGCCGCCTCCCACGGCGAGAACATCGGCGCCCCGAGCGCCGCGAGGTCGAAGGCGTGCGGCCGGAGCGGCCCCTCGAAGCTCGACCAGCCGGTCGGCGGGTGGCGGTGGTGGAAGAACGCCGCCGGGCCGAAGAAGCCTTCCTTGCCCATCTCGCGCTCGTAAGTGCCGGGCGGCAGGTCGGCGTGTGCCTGGCGGCTGGCGCGGCCGGCGCTGCGGGGATACTGGATGTAGCGCTTCATGGCGGGATCCTCCGCGGGGCGTCGCGGCCATTCTGTAACATCTGAAACCAATCGCAAACCCGGGCCTCGCCGGCCGCACGCGCCTCGTG
>JAFEDP010000116.1 GCA_018241545.1 Pseudomonadota bacterium | reverse complement strand
GAGCGCCACCTGCAGACGCTGGTGGCCTCGCTCGGGCGCCTCGCGCGCGCGCCGTTCGGCACCGCGCTCACGGTCGGCGTCATCGGCATCGCGCTCGCGCTGCCGGCGTGCCTCGAGCTGCTGGTCGGGAACGCCCGCCAGCTCGCCGGCGGCTGGGCGGACGCGCTCGACGTCACCGTGTACCTGAAGCCCAAGCTCCCCGACCACGACGCCCAGCAGCTCGCCGAGCGCATCGGCGCGCGCGGCGACGTGGCGAGCGCGCGCCTCGTGACGCCGGCCGAGGGACTCGCGGAGTTCCGGCGCTGGTCGGGCCTCGGCGCCGCGCTCGATGCGCTCAGCGACAACCCGCTGCCGGCGGTGGTCGTGGTGCGGCCGCGGCTCGTGGCCGGGGCCGAGGACCCGGCCGCGGTCGGGGTGCTGGCGGATGCACTGCGCACGCTGCCGGGGGTCGACCAGGTGCAGCTCGACACCGACTGGGTGCGGCGCTTCACCGCGATCCTCGACGCGCTGCGCCGCGGGGTCGCGGTGGTGGCGGGGCTGCTCGCGCTCGCGGTGCTGCTGATCACCGGCAACACCATCCGCCTCGACATCGACGCGCGCCGCGCCGAGATCGAGGTCATCAAGCTGGTCGGCGGCAGCGACGGCTTCGTGCGCCGGCCGTTCCTGTACGGCGGGTTCTGGTACGGCCTCGGCGGCGGGGTGCTCGGCTGGCTGCTGGTCGAGGGGCTGGTGCTGACGCTGCAGGGCCCCGTGGCGCGCGTCGCGGCGGCCTATGGCCGGGGCTTCACGCTCGCGGGCCCGGACGCGGCGCTGTCGCTCGCGCTCCTCGGCGCCGGCGCCGGGCTCGGGTGGCTCGGGGCCTTCGTCTCGGCCACCCGGCACCTGCGGGCCATCGAGCCCGGCTTCGACGCCTGACGGGGTCAATGCTCGTAAGTTATTGCCATATAACAATAAATAGATGGAACCAGCCCGCCACTTAGCACTCTAATTCCGCGAGTGCTAGGATCTCGGCACCGGGGGCCAGTCTGACCCCGGGATAGGGGAAGAGTCCGCTCATGACCATGGCGCTTGCACCCGTCGCGGCAGGTTCCGGTACCGCCCTCGCCCTGCGCGGGCCGGTCGGCAGCCTCGACGCGTACATCGACACCGTCTCGCGCATCCCGGTCCTCGCCAAGGACGAAGAGGTGCGCCTCGCACGTCGCTTCCGCGACGACGGCGACCTCGAGGCGGCCCGCGAACTCGTGCTCTCGCACCTGCGCTTCGTCGTGCACATCGCCCGCGGCTACTCGGGCTACGGCCTGCCGATGGGCGACCTCGTGCAGGAGGGCAATGTCGGCCTGATGAAGGCCGTCAAGCGCTTCGACCCGTCGGTCGGCGTGCGCCTCGTGTCCTTCGCCGTGCACTGGATCCGCGCCGAGATCCACGAGTACGTGCTGCGCAACTGGCGCCTGGTCAAGATCGCGACCACCAAGGCGCAGCGCAAGCTGTTCTTCAACCTGCGCAAGGCCAAGAAGAACCTGGCCTGGCTGTCGGCCGAGGAGACGCAGGCCGTGGCCCGCGAACTCGGCGTGTCGCCGGCCGAGGTGACGCAGATGGAGCAGCGCCTCGCGGCGCGCGACATCGCCTTCGACCCGGTGCCGGACGCGGACGAGGAGGACGGCAGCTACACGCCGGCCGCCTACCTGCCGGCGCCGGATGCGGACCCGGCGGTCGCCGTCGAGCGCGCCGAGTGGGAGGACGACTCGAGCCAGCGGCTGCGGCACGCGCTGGCCACCCTCGACCCGCGCAGCCGCGCCATCGTCGAGCGCCGCTGGCTGGCGGAGGACGACAAGGCGACGCTGCACGAGCTGGCCGCCGAGTACGCGGTGTCCGCGGAGCGCATCCGCCAGATCGAGGCGAACGCGCTCAAGAAGCTCCGCGCGGCGATGGCCTGAGCCGCGCGCGCCACCTCAGCCGGTGGCGCGCACCAGCGGTGCGATCGTGAGCTCCACGCGCCGGTTGCGCACGCGACCGGCGGCGTCGTTGCGGGCGACCGGATGCGTGGCGCCGGCGCCGATCGCGACGATGCGGGTGTGCGCCACGCCGTGGTGCTCGAGGTAGGACGCCACCGCCTGCGCCCGCCCCGCCGTCAGGGCCTCGCTGCGCGCGGCATCGCCCGCATCGTCGCTGTGCCCGGCCACCTCGATCACGGTCTTGTCGTAATGGCCGACCAGGCTCGCCACGCCGTCGAGCAGCGCATCGGCCGCGGGCGTGAGGTCCGTGCCGTCGGCGACGAAGGCGACCGCCGCCGGCACGCTGAGCGTCACCTCGTCGCCGCGACGGGCGACGGCCGCGCCGCTGCGATCGACCTGCTCGCGCAGCTTGCCCTCCAGCACGTCCATGTAATAGCCGGCGGCACCGGCCGCGAGCTGCGGGACGCCGGCGCCCGCCGCGCCCCGCCGCAGCCGCTGCTTGGCCTCATCGCCCGAGACCCAGCCGGCGACCGCCACGCTGGTACCGGCGCCCGGCAGCGTCAGCGCGCAGGCCGCGGTCGCGGCCATCGCCACCGCAGTCGCGACCAGCGCCGTGAGCGCGCGCGCGCGGCGCGCGCGCGGGCCACTCCTCATGCTGCAACGCATTGCTGGGCCTCCTCGGGTAAGGGGCGTCGAGTGTAGCGCGCCGCGCCGGGCGGCTGCGCCGGCTCTGCTAGAGTGCGGCGCACCCGTGGGAGGGCCGATGCGCACCGTCGAGGACTGGCTCGCCGAGTACGGCACGAGCCACCAGCATCCCTGGAACAAGGTCCTGCACTGGATCTGCGTGCCGCTGATCGTGCTGGCGGTGCTCGGGCTGCTCGCCGCACTGCCGGTGCCGGCGCCGCTGCGCGGCCGCCCGCTCGCCAACTGGGCGAGCCTCGCCACGCTCGCCGCGCTCGCCTACTACGCCTGGCTGTCGCCGCGGCTCGCCGCCGGGATGCTGCTGCCGCTCGCGCTCGCCGGCGTCGCGCTCGCCGGCATCGCCGCGCTCGCGCCGCCGCTGTGGCGGACGTGCGCGGCGATCTTCGTGGCCGCCTGGATCGGGCAGTTCATCGGTCACGCGATCGAGGGCCGGCGGCCCTCGTTCTTCAAGGACCTGCAGTTCCTGCTGATCGGCCCGCTGTGGCTGCTCGGCTTCGTCTACCGCCGCCTCGGGCTGCGCTACTGAGGCGCGCGCGGCTCAGCGGCCGCGGCGCTTGGCGCGCCGGCGGCGCGGGCTCATGCGCTCGGTCACGATGCGCTGGTAGACCGCGGACACGGTGCGCCCCAGCACCCGCGCGATGTCGGCCCGGGGCGTCCCCTTCGCCACCAGCGACTTCAGCTTCTTGAGATCGGACGGCGTCCAGCCGTGCCCGTGGTGCGCGCGCTTCTTGGTCATGACTTTGGACTCTTGGAACCTTGGACGGAAGGCTCTGTTGGATCGTTGAACGTTTGAATGCGCCCGGCGCGCCTCGAGCGGCTGCGCTCCGGGGGCAGGCATGATGCCCGGGAAATCCCCGTTCGCCAACTTCTGTTTGATACTTGAATCTCTAGAAACTTTAACTTAAGCCCGCCGCCAGCCGCACCGCATCCGCAACCGCCGCATGCACCTTCGGGTCGAGCGCGTCCGGCACGAGGTCATTGGGCGGCGCCAGCTCGGCGAGCGAGTGCGCGGCCGCCATCAGCATGCGGTCCGTGAAGGCCGGCGCGCGCGCCTCGAGCGCGCCCCTGAAGAGCCCCGGGAATCCGAGCACGTTGTTGATGCCCTTGCCGTCGGCCGCGAACGCGGCGCCGTGCTCGAGCGCGACCACCGGCTCGATCTCCGGGTCCGGGTTCGACAGCGCCAGGATCGACTGCCCCGGCCGCACCAGCTCCGGCCGGATCAGCCCGCGCACGCCGGTGGTCGCGATCACCACGTCGCACTCGGCCATGATCTGCTCGAGCGTCGCGCGCTGCCCGCCGAGCGACTCGAGCCGCGCGAGCGCGGCCGGGTTGCGGTCGGCGCCGAGCACGCGGCTCACACCGTGCGCGCGCAGCAGCCGCACGATGCCGATGCCGGCCGCGCCGAGGCCGATCTGGCCGATCACGCTGTCCTCGATCCGCCGGCCGACGCGGCGCGCCACGCCGTGCAGCGCCGCGAGCACCACCACCGCGGTGCCATGCTGGTCGTCGTGCAGCACCGGCTTGCGCAGGCGGCGGCGCAGCTCGGCCTCGATCTCGAAGCACTCGGGTGCGGCGAAGTCCTCGAGCTGGATCGCGCCGAAGGACTTCTCGATCGCGACGATCGCCTCGACGACGCGCGCCGGGTCCTTCTCGTCGAGCAGAATCGGCACGCCGTTGATGCCGGCGAGCGTCGCGAACAGCGCCGCCTTGCCCTCCATGACCGGCAGGCCCGCGAGCGGGCCGATGTCGCCGAGGCCGAGCACGGCGGTGCCGTTGGTGATCACCGCGACCGTGCGGCCGAGGCTGGTGTAGTCCCAGGCCACCTCCGGGTGCTCCTTGATCGCGAGGCAGACGCGCGCGACCCCGGGCGTGTAGATGTCGCGCAGCACCTGCTGGGTGTTGATCGGCAGGCTGGCGGCGACGCGCAACTTGCCGCCGCGATGGCGGTTGAACACCCGGTCCGACTTGCCGACGAAGCGCGCGTTCGGCAGCCGGTCGATGCGCTCGTAGAGGCTCTCGTCGGCGCGCTCGTCCATCTCGAGCGTGATCTCCCACAGCGTCCGCCCCTGCTCGCGCTTCAGCGAGTGCAGGTGCTGGATCACGAGGCCGGCGTCGGCGATGACCTGCAGCACGCTCGCGAGGCTGCCGGGCTTGTGCACGGTCTCGACCATCAGGATTTCCGGGATCTTCATGGAGTGCGCTCCTCGCGCCAGCGCTCGATCGCGGCCTCGAAGACTAGCGCATGGAGCTCGGCGGTGCGCAGCGTGGTGGCCGCATAGCCGCCGCCGAGCACGATCGCGAGCGGGCAGCCGGCGTCGCGCACCGCGCCGACCACGTGCCGCTCGCGCCGGCGCAGCCCGGCCTCGCTGAGTGCGAGGCGCCCGTAGCGGTCGCCGGCCAGCACGTCGACGCCCGCCACGTAGAACGTGATCTCGGGGCGGGCCGTGGCGAGCGCCTCCTCGAGCGCGGGCGCGAGCGCCGCGAGGTAGGCCTCGTCGCCGGTGCCGTCGTCGAGCTCGACGTCGCGGCTCGAGCGCTCCTTGCGGTGCGGATAGTTGCGCGCTCCGTGCAGCGACAGCGTGTAGACGTCCGGGTCGGCACCGAGGATCGCCGCCGTGCCATTGCCCTGGTGCACGTCGAGGTCGACGACGAGCGCGCGGCGGACGCCGCGCTCGGCGGCGAGCGAACGGACCGCGACCGCGACGTCGTTGAGCACGCAGAACCCCTCGCCGTGGCCGGCGAAGGCGTGGTGCGTGCCGCCGGCGAGGTTGCCGGCGAGCCCGTCCTCGAGCGCCGCGAGCGCGGCGAGCCACGTGCCGTGCACGGCGAGCCGCGAGCGGCGCCACAGCCGCGGCGTCAGCGGCACGCCGAGGCGGCGCACCTGCGCCGGCGTGAGTGCGCCGTCGGCGAGCTGCTCGAGGTAGCTGCGCTCGTGCACGCGCTCGAGCATGACGAGCGGCGCCTCCTCCGGCTCGAGGATCGCGCCGGGCTCGATCCAGCCGGCCGCGAGCAGCCGCGCGTGCAGCAGCGGGTACTTGCCCATCGGGTACGGGTGCGTCGGCGGCAGGTCGACGCGATAGTCGGGATGGTAGGCGACGCGCATGCGATCGGGAGGCGGGCGCGCGGCAGGCGCACGGGCGTGCGGATGCTGTGGGCTCGGCGGCGGCCGGTCAAGCGCGGCGCCGGCCGCCGCTGCGGCCGGCCGGCGTTGTCGGCCGATTTGGATTGGCGTAACCTCGCGGCCCCGCTCGGCGCACGGGCGGACCCCGCCCGTCTTCGCTCCGGAGGCCCCGCCATGAAGCTGATCCCGTCCCTGCCGGTCGCCCGCGCCCGGTTCCTCGCCGTGGCCCTGGTCGGGCTCGTGCTCGCGGCCTGCGCCAGCCAGATGGAGCCGGCCAAGAAGATGATCGCGGACGTCGAGGCGGCGATCACCGCCGCCGGCGCCGACGCCCAGCAGTACGTCCCGGACCAGGTGGCCGCGGTCAACCAGAAGCTCGCCGACCTCAAGTCCGCCTTCGACAAGCAGGACTACAAGACGGTGCTCGCCGGCGCCCCGGCGCTGCTCAACGAGGCCAAGGGCCTTGCGGACGCGGCCGCCGCCAAGAAGAAGGACGTTCTCGAGGCGCTCGGCGCCCAGTGGACCGCGCTCGCCGCCGAGCTGCCGCAGTCGGTGTCGGCCGTCGAATCCAAGCTCGCCGCGCTCGCCAAGACCAGGAAGCTGCCGGCCGGCGTCACCAAGGACGGCGTCGAGGCCGCCAAGAGCGGGCTGGCCGAGGCCAAGGGCGCGTGGGATGAGGCGAAGACCGCCTTCGGCGCCGGCAACGTGCAGGCCGCGCTCGACAAGGCCAAGGGCGTCAAGGCCAAGCTCGACGAGGCCGCCGCCAAGCTCGGCATCGCCGCCGCCAAGCCCGCCGCGTGAGCGCGCGCGCCCGTCGCCGCTGACCGTTACGGGGGCCGCGGCGCGTCCCGACGCGCGCGGCCCCGTCCATGTTGGCGGGCGCGCCCGCGCCCGCCGTGCCAGGAGTTCCCGATGGCCGCCTCGCCGACACCCGACGCCAAGAGCCGCAAGTCCTCGTTCGCGGCGCTCGACCCGCTCGACCTGTACGACGTCCGCTCGCAGCTCTCCGACGAGGAGCGCATGGTGCAGGAGTCGGTGGCGCGGCTCGTCGACGAGAAGGTGATCCCGGTCATCCGCGAGCACTTCGAGAACCACACCTTCCCGCGCGAGCTGGTGCGGGAGTTCGCGGCGCTCGGCCTGCTCGGCTCCTCGATCGAGGGCTACGGCTGCGCCGGCATGAACGGCGTCAGCTACGGCCTGATCTGCCAGGAGCTCGAGCGCGGCGACTCGGGCGTGCGCAGCTTCGTGTCGGTGCAGTCGTCGCTGTGCATGTATCCGATCCATGCCTTCGGCAGCGAGGCGCAGCGCCAGCAGTACCTGCCGCGCATGGCCAAGGGCGAGCTGATCGGCTGCTTCGGGCTCACCGAGCCGCACGGCGGCTCGGACCCCGCCAACATGAAGACCCACGCCAAGCGACGCGGCAAGGACTGGGTCATCAACGGCGCCAAGATGTGGATCACCAACGGCGCGATCGCGGACCTGTGCGTGTGCTGGGCGATGACCGACGAGGGCATCCGCGGCTTCATCGTCGAGAAGGGCACGCCCGGCTTCACGGCGCCGGAGATCAAGAACAAGTTCTCGCTGCGCGCCTCGGTGACGAGCGCGCTGTTCTTCGACAACGTGGTGGTGCCCGAGGAGGCGATGCTGCCGGGCGTCGTCGGCCTCAAGGGGCCGCTGTCGTGCCTGACGCAGGCGCGCTACGGCATCACCTGGGGGGTCATCGGCGCGGCGCAGGCGTGCCTGCGGCAGGTGATCGACTACACCAAGGACCGCACGCTGTTCGGCCGGCCGCTGGCCGCGAACCAGGCGATCCAGATCCGGCTCGCCGAAATGAGCCGCAAGATCACGACCTCGCAGCTCCTGTCGCTGCAGCTCGGCCGCCTCAAGGACGCCGGGCGCCTGGCGCCCTCGCAGGTGTCGATGGCGAAGTGGCACAACGCGCGTGCCGCGATCGAGGTGGCACGCGACGCGCGCGACATCCTCGGCGGTGCCGGCATCAGCGCCGAGTACGTGCCGATCCGGCACGCGCTCAACCTCGAGAGCGTGATCACCTACGAGGGCACCGAGACGGTGCACCAGCTCACGATCGGTCGCGAGCTGACCGGGATCAACGCCTTCTGAGCGGCGCGCGGCAGCAGCGCGTGCGTCGCGCCGCCCCCAACCGTCGGAGGACCCGCCCATGAGCCGTAGCTGGCGTCTCACGATTCGTGCCGGCGGCGCCGTGCTCTGGCTCGCGGCGGCGGGCGCCGTGCTCGCGGCCGACGCGCCCGCGCCATACTCCATCACCGCCCGCTGGCGGATCGGCGGCGCCGGCGGCTGGGACTACGTGGTGGCCGACGCCGCGCGCCACCGGCTGTTCGTCACGCGCGGCGACCGCGTCGACGTCGTCGACGTCGCGACCGGCCGGGTCGCCGGGGCGATCGCGGGCGCCGGCGGCGCGCACGGCGTGGCGCTCGCGCCTGACCTCAAGCGCGGCTGGATCAGCAACGGCCGCGGTAACTCCGTCACCGAGTTCGACTACGACAGCCTCGCCGTGCTGCGCACGGTCGCGGTACCGGGCGCGAACCCCGACGCGATCCTCTACGAGCCCGCGACGCGGCGGCTGTTCACCTTCAACGGCCGCAGCAGCGACGTCACGGCGTTCGACGCGCGCAGCCTCGCCGTGCTCGCCACCTTCGCGGTGCCGGGCAAGCCCGAGTTCGCGCAGGCCGACGGGACCGGCACGGTGTACGTCAACATCGAGACGACGCCGGGGCAGCTCGTGCGCATCGACGCTCGCGGGCCGCGCGTCACCGCCACCTGGACGCTGGCCGGCTGTGACAGCCCGACCGGGCTCGCGCTCGACCGCGCACACCAGCGGCTGTTCTCGACCTGCGACGGGCGGGTGATGGCGGTCACCGACGCGGCGAGCGGCGCGGCGGTGACGCGGTTCGCGATCGGCGAGGGACCCGACGCCGCCGAGTACGACGCGAC
>JAFEDP010000115.1 GCA_018241545.1 Pseudomonadota bacterium | reverse complement strand
GAGCCGCGCCGCGAGAGCGGCGCCGACCATGCCGCCGCCGGCGATCACGACGTCGAAGTCGGGGCGCGACCTCACGGCGACGGGACCGCGGCGCCGGCGCCGAGCAGCGGCAGCCCGCGCGCGAGGCGCGGCAGCCGGCCGGCGAAGCCCAGCGAGAGCTTCGAGAGCGCCGACTTCGCCGGCGGCGTCAGGTCGAAGAGCACGAGACCGAGGCCGCGGGCGAGGCGCGCCGGCGCGAAGGGGCTCGCGAACAGGCGCACCAGGCCGTCGGTGAAGGCGATGATCGCGCGCCGGTCGGTGTGGCGCCAGGCGGCGTAGCGCGCGAGCAGCTGCGGGTCGCCGGGGTCGGCCCCGGCGCCGGCGTCGGCCAGCACCTCGGCGAGCGTCGCCGCGTCGCGAAGGCCGAGGTTGAAGCCCTGCCCGGCGATCGGGTGCAGGCCCTGCGCGGCATTGCCGATGATCGCGGTCCGCGCCGCGGTCTCGGCCGCGGCCTGCGTCAGCGCGAGCGGGTACGCGTGCCGCGGGCCCACCGACCGCAGCCGGCCGAGCCGCCAGCCGAAGCAGGCCTGCAGCTCGGCGAGGAACGCGGCGTCGGCGAGCCCGAGCACGCGCTCCGCCTCCGCAGGCGCCAGCGTCCAGACGACGACCACGCGCCCGTCGGGCCCCGGCAGGGCGGCGATCGGACCGGTCGGCGTGAAGCGCTCGTAGGCAACGTGGTCGTGGAAGCGCTCGCTGCCGACGAGGCTGATGACGGCGGTCTGGCCATAGTCCCAGCGCGCCGCCTCGACGCCCGCGGCCCGCCTCACCAGCGAGCCCGCGCCGTCGGCGGCGACCGCGAGGCGCGCCGCGATCAGCTGCGGGCCGGCACCGGTCTCGACCGCCAGGCGCACATGGCCGGCGTCCGGCTCCGCGGCCGTGACCCGGGCCGGGGCGAGCAGCCGCACCCGCGGCGTCGCGCGCAGGCGCCGCCACAGCGCGCGCCCGATCACCCGGTTCTCGGCCACGTAGCCGAGCGCGGCGACGCCCTCGTCGGCCGCATCGATGACCGCGGAGCCGAAGTGGCCGCGGTCCGACACGTGGATCCGCCGGATCGGGGTCGCCTCGCGCCCGATCTCGTCCCAGACGCCGAGGCCCGCGAACACCCGCCGCGTGCCGTTCGACAGCGCGATCGTGCGCGAGTCGAAGCTCGGCTGCGACCCGTCCTCGGGCTCCACCGCCTCGATCACGACGACCGACAGCGGCAGTGCCGAGAGCGCGAGCGCGAGGCTCCCGCCGACCATGCCGCCGCCGACGATCGCGACGTCGCAGGTCTGCGGCGCGGGCGCGGCGCTCACGCCACCCCCCCGGCCAGGAAGCGCTCGACCTCGTCCGGGTGCTTCACGAGGGCATCGGTCAGCACCTCGGGAGCGGCGCGCGTGACGGCGACGTCGTCCTCGATGCGGATGCCGATGCCGCGGAACTCCCGCGGCGCCCGCCGGGCGCCGGGCGCCACGTACACCCCCGGCTCCACGGTCAGCACCATGCCCGGCTCGAGGACGCGCCAGGCGTCGCCCACCTTGTAGTCGCCGACGTCGTGCACGTCGAGGCCGAGCCAGTGGCCGGTGCGGTGCATGAAGAAGTCGCGGTAGGCGCCGTCCTTGACGAGCTTGGCGACCTTGCCCTTCAGCAGGCCGAGCGACACCAGCCCCTGCGTGATCGCGCGTACCGCGGCGTCGTGCGGGTCGTTCCAGTGGTTGCCGGCGACGCAGGCCTTGATGGCGGCGTGCTGGGCCTCGAGGACGACCTCGTAGAGCGCACGCTGCGCCGGGCTGTAGCGGCCGTTGACCGGGAAGGTCCGGGTGATGTCGGAGGCGTAGTAGTCGTGCTCGCAGCCGGCGTCGATCAGCACCAGGTCCCCGTCCCGCAGCGGCGCGGCATTGGCACGGTAGTGCAGCACGCAGGCGTTGGCGCCGCCGCCGACGATCGGCTCGTAGGCGATGTCGGCGTGGTGGCGGTGGAACTCGTGCAGCAGCTCCGCCGCGAGCTCGTACTCCATGACCCCGGGCGCGGCCTTGCGCATCGCGCGCCGGTGGCCCTCGACCGCGATGGCCGCCGAGCGGCGCATGGCATCGAGCTCCGGGCGGCTCTTGTACAGGCGCATGTCGTGCAGCAGGTGGTCGAGGGCGAAGAACTCCTGCGGCGTGTGCAGGCCCCGCTTGGCCTGGGCCCGCAGGCCGTTCACCCAGCCGATCACGCGCTGGTCGAACTCGGGGTGCAGGCCCATGGTGTAGCAGACGCGCGGGCGGCTCTCGAGCAGCCCCGGCAGGATCTCGTCGATGTCGCCGATCGGGAACGCATCGTCCGCGCCGTAGCGCTCGACCGCCCCGTCCTGGCCGGCCCGGTCGCCGTCCCACAGCTCGCGCGCCGGGTCGCGCTCGCGGCAGAACAGCACGTACTCCCCTTCCGGCCGGTGCGGCATCAGCACCGCGACCGCCTCGGGCTCGGGGAAGCCGGTCAGGAAGTGGAAGTCGCTGTCCTGGCGATATGGGTACTCGACGTCACCATTGCGGCGCCGCACCGGCGCGGCCGGCAGGATCGCGATCGACTCGCGCCCGATCTCGCGCATCAGCTGCCGGCGGCGGCGGTCGAACTCGTCGCGCTTCATCGCCCGGCCTCCGCCCGCCGCCCGGCCAGTTCCTCGTAGGCGAGCTGCGTCGCGGCGCGCAGGTACTCGACGAGCTCGGCGTAGGAGGCCTCGCTGGACTCCTCGGTCTCGTCGCTGTCGATCGTGGCGCGGCTGATCTCGCCGAAATCGCGCGCCACCTCCTGCACCGCCTCCGGCAGCTCGCCGGCCGCCGTGCCGGTGCCGAGGCCGTACAGGAAGCCGCCGCACCAGGCGGCGAGCGCGGCGACGCGCGTCGCGAGCGGCGCCTCGTCGTCCGGCAGCAGCGGCTCGAACTCCATGTCGAGGCCGGCGAGCGCCCCCTGGGTCTCGACGGCGAGGGTCTCAAGCAGGTTGCGCGAGCGCAACGCCTCCGTGCCCTCGCCGCCGCCGGGCACGACGTCGTCGATCCAGTCGGCGCTGCGGAAGTCGGGGACCGCGGCCAGCGCGCCGCACAGCGCGCCGTGCGCCTCGGCGGCACCGACCCGCGCGCGGCTGCCGGCCAGGGCGTCCTCGAGCTCGTCGAAGGTTACGGTCAACATAAGCGTCGAGGATTCTAGCGCGTTGACCCATGGGACGGGCCGCGCCTATAGTTCGGCCATGACGGAGAGCACGGCACGTTCGGCGCTCGAGACCGAGTTGAAGAGGCTCGAGAAGCGCCTCGAGGAGCTGG
This sequence comes from Pseudomonadota bacterium, assembly GCA_018241545.1. Classification (GTDB taxonomy): domain Bacteria; phylum Pseudomonadota; class Gammaproteobacteria; order Steroidobacterales; family Steroidobacteraceae; genus CAIKZZ01. The sequence continues at coordinate 5,448 of JAFEDP010000115.1, read as the reverse complement.
TGGTGACAGTCTCCCACCTCAAGGAAGAGAACCGGGCGCTCAAGGCCAGGCACGAGACCCTGACGGCGGAGCGCTCGGCGCTGCTGCAGAAGAACGAGCAGGTCCGCGCCCGCGTCGAGGCGATGATCGGGCGCCTGAAGTCGATGGAGCACGGGGCATGAGCGAGGCCGCGCTCGCCCGGGTCAGCGTCCGGATCCTCGAGAAGGAATACCAGTTCTCCTGCGCGGTCGACGAGCGCGCCGCGCTGCTGGACTCGGCGGAGTTCCTGAACTCCGAGATGCGCAAGATCCGCGACACCGGCAAGGTCATCGGCCTCGACCGCATCGCGGTCATGGCGGCGCTCAACATGGCCAACGAGCTGCTCAAGGGCCGCTCGCGTGATCCCTCGCTCGACAGTGACATCGTGCACCGCGTGCGCCTGCTCCGGGAGCGCGTCGAGGCCGCGCTCGAGCGCGGCCAGCAGCTGGAACTCTGACGCGGCACGATTCGTGCCAGTGCGTCGCCCGCCGTCCGCGGGCCTTCCTTCACCATCCGCGCATGCGGTACTCTGTTCCCGGCGCCGCCTGCGGTGTTCGACACGGGTTGTGAGTACCTCTCGACCCTAATGCGTTGACCCCGGGGCACCGTGCTTGCGACAGCATTGTGCAAGTCCGTCCTGAACGGAAAGCCTTAAATGTCGCAGCACGCCCCACTTGTTGCTCTGGCTCGAGAGCAACGGCCCGCGACGGCACAGGCGGGTGGCGCCACTTCTTCCCCGGCCCGGCCGGTCGCGACGGGCCCCTGATCTCCCTACCCCCATGAACTACTGGCTGATGAAGAGCGAGCCGGCGACGTTCGGCATCGACCACTTGGCGAAGGCACCGCGCCGGCGCACCCACTGGGACGGGGTGCGCAACTACCAGGTGCGCAACATGCTCCGCGACGAGATGAAGAAGGGCGACCTCGCCTTCTTCTACCACTCGAGTTGCGAGGTGCCCGGCATCTACGGCGTGATCCGCATCGCGCGCGAGGGCTACGCCGACCCGAGCGCCTTCGACCCTAAGGATGCGCACTTCGACCCGAAGAGCGATCCGGCGAACCCGACCTGGTACGTCGTCGACGTCGAACTCGTGCGGCGCCTGCGCGCGCCGATCACGCTCGAGACGCTGAAGCGCAATGCGCGCGCGCTCGACGATCTGCTCGTGCTCCGCCGCGGCAATCGCCTGTCGATCACGCCGGTGACCGCTGCGCAGTGGCGCAAGGTGCTCGCGCTCGAGTGAAGCGCGCGCGCGTCGATGCGCGCGCATCGAGCGCTTCTCAGCTAGCACAACGTCGTGGCACTTGCTTGTAATTTGACTTTTTGTGTATATACTCCGTCCCCGGACTAACCCGACATGGAGAACTACTATGGCGACGAAGAAGAAGGCTGCTAAGAAGAAGGCGACGAAGAAGAAGGCTGCGAAGAAGAAGTAAGCCTTCGAAGCAGCCGGGGATGGAGGTCGAAGGGCCTCACGGCCACCGACCCAAGCCCCGCTCTTCACTGACTGTGCCCGCGCAAGCGGGCACAGTCGTTTCTGGGGTACGGCATCCGGCGCCGGCGCGCCGCGTACGGGAAAACAAGGGGTTTTCGCACCGATGAGCGCCGATGACCAGAAGCGCGCCGCCGCCGAGGCCGCGCTCGCGTACGTGACCGAGGGCACGGTGCTCGGGGTCGGCACCGGCTCGACCGTGAACCACTTCATCGCCGCGCTCGCCCGGCGGCGGCTGCCGCTCGCCGGAGCGGTGTCGAGCTCCGAGGCGAGCACGCGCCTGCTCAAGTCCGCCGGCATCGACGTGCTCGACCTCAACTCGACCGGCGACCTCGACCTCTACGTCGACGGCGCCGACGAGGCGACCCGCCACGGGTCGCTGATCAAGGGGGGTGGCGCGGCGCTGACCCGCGAGAAGATCGTCGCCGCCGCCTCGCGCCGCTTCATCTGCATCGTCGATCGCTCGAAGCTCGTCGACGTGCTCGGCCGCTTTCCGCTGCCGGTCGAGGTCATCCCGATGGCGCGTTCCTACGTCGCCCGCCAGCTGGTGCGCCTCGGCGGACAGCCGGTGCTGCGCGAGGGCGTCACCACCGACAACGGCAACGCGATCCTCGACGTCCACAACCTGCGGATCACCGATCCGCGGGCGCTGGAGTCCGACATCAACCAGATTGCCGGCGTCGTGACCAACGGGATCTTCGCGCGCCGCGGCGCCGACCTGCTGCTGGTCGGCGGCGACGCCGGCGTGGAGACCCTGCGGCCCTGAGCCACCCGGCTCAGGGCGCCTGCAGGATCGCGGCGAGGCGCGCGTCCTTCTCGGCCCAGATCGCGGCCAGCCAGGCCTGGAAGCGGCGCCGGAACGCCTCGTCGGCGGCGTAGTCGCCCGCCGACAGCCACGCCTCGAGCGGTCGGCGCCGCACGTCGACCACGATCGTGCGGATCCGGCCGCAGCACAGGTCCCAGAAGCCGCCGCCGCCCGCCGGGTAGGCGACCGTCACGTCCAGCAGCTCGTGCAGGATCGGTCCCATCGCGCCGAGCACGAAGGCGATGCCACCGGCCCGCGGGCTCAGCAGGTGCGCATAGGGCGAGCCGCCGCGTCGGCGCTTGTCCTCGCTGAAGCGCGTGCCCTCGACGAAGTTGATCACCGAGGTGGGCTGCTGGCGGAAGCGCTCGCAGGCCCGCCGGGTGGTCTCGAGGTCGACCCCGCGCAGCTCGGGCCGGCGCTCGAGCTCCTCGCGCGAGTAGCGCTGCATGAAGGGCATGTCGAGCGCCCACCAGGCGAGGCCCAGCAGCGGCACCCAGCGCAACTGGCGCTTGATGAAGAACTTCAGGAACGGCACGCGACGGTTCAGGACCGCCTGCAGCGCCAGGATGTCGACCCACGAGCGGTGGTTCGCGACCACGAGGTACCAGCCGCCGCGATCCAGGCCCTCGAGGCCCGTGACCCGCCACTCGATGCGGTCGAGGCCCCGCAGCAGCGCGGTGTTGGCCGCGATCCAGCTCTCCGCGAGCCAGGTCAGCGCGCGGCTCAGGCCCCGGCGCCAGCCGGGCAGCGGCAGCGCGAGCTTCACGAGCGCGAGCGCGAGCAGCGGCAGGCCGTGCGCCAGCGTGTTGACGACGATGAGCACGAACAGGACGGCGCCCCGCAAGGGGCCGGCGGGCAGTCTGGTCACGGGTCGGCCTCGTGGCTGTGCGCATTGTGCCCGAGCCCGGCGCGTGCCGGGCAGCGGGCGAGGCGTACTCAGTCGACCCGCACGACGCCCGCGAGCCGCTCGCGCAGCTCGCGCTTCAGGACCTTGCCGATCGCGTTGCGCGGCAACGCCGGAACCGTCAGCACCGCCGCCAGCCGCTGCGTCGCCCCCAGGCGCTCGTTGGCCCAGGCCCGCAGCGCCTCGCGGCTCGCCGCCGCGCCTTCGCGCAGCACCACCACCGCGACCGGCGTCTCGCCCCAGCGCTCCGACGCCAGGCCGACCACGGCCGCCTCGGCGACCGCCGGGTGGCCGGCCAGCACCGACTCCAGGTCCGACGGGTACACGTTGAAGCCGCCGGAGATGATCATGTCCTTGCGCCGGTCGAGCAGCGTCAGGAAGCCGTCGGCGTCGAAGCGCCCGATGTCGCCGGTCCTGATGTAGCGCCGTCCCTCGGCGTCGAACCACTCGGCCTGGGCGCTCGCCTCGGGACGACGGTGATAGCCCGTCATCATTCCCGGCGAGCGCCCGACCAGCTCGCCCGTTGCGCCCGGCGGCAGCTCGCGGCCGCGCTCGTCGATCACGCGGAACTCGCTGCCCGGCGCCGGGCGGCCGACCGTGTGCAGCTTGTCCGGGTGCTCGTGCGCCGCGAGCACACACACCGCGCCGCCCTCGGTGAGTCCGTAGTACTCCGTCAGCCCGCCCGGCCAGCGGCGCAGCACCTCGGCCTTGAGCGCGGCGGGAAATGGCGCGCTGGTGGCGAGCTTCATGCGAAACGAGCTCAGCTCGGCGGCATCGAAGCCGGGATGGGCCAGCAGGCGCCGGTACTGGACCGGCACCAGCATCGTGTGCGTCGCGCGGTGGCGCGCGGCGAGCGCGAGGTACTCCTGCTCGACAAAGCGGTCCATCAGCACCACGGTGCCGCCACGCCCGAGCGTCGGCAGCAGCGCCACCAGCGTCGTGTTCGAGTACAGCGGCGTCGACAGCAGCATCACCGTGTCGGCGCCGAAGTCGGCGCGCTGCAGGTGGCTGAAGCGCATGCGGTGCGACTGCACGATGCCCTTCGGCACGCCGGTCGTGCCCGACGAGTACAGGATGTTGAAGGCCCACTGCGGCGCGATCTCGATCGACCGCGGGACCGGCGGGGCGGCCTCGAGCCAGGCCTCGAGCGCCACGCCGACCGACGCGCGCGCAGCTCGCGCGGCCCGCGAGCGCCGGCTCGATCCCGGGCACGGTGCCATCGGCCACCAGCACGCGCGGCTCGGCATCCGCGATCATGCCCACGAGCGCGTCGATCGCCGCCGTCGTCGGCAGCGGCACCACTGCGGTCCCGGCGCGCAGCGCGCCGAGGAACAGCACCAGGTAGTCGATCGACGGCGCCGCCAGCAGCGCGACCGCGTCGCCGGGCCGCGCGCCCTCGTGCTGGAACGCGGCAGCGACGCGGTCGGCGCGCCGGTCGAGCTCGGCGTAGCCGATGCGCTCCTCGCCGTGGATGATGGCGGCCTGCGCCGGGCGCTCGCGCGCGACTGCGGCCACGAGCGCTGGCAGCGTCGAGAAGGGCGCGGCGAGCAGCGAGCCGACGGACATGCGCAGCGGAGCAAGGCGCGGCGACGCCGCGCGACGTCGCGAGTATAGCGACGGGCTCGGCGCCGCCCCGCGCGCGGCGCGCGGATTCAGGGAATCACCGTGATGCTGTGCAGCGCGACGCGCGCGGTGCGTGCCCCGAAAAGCGAAGGGCCCGCTCGCGCGGGCCCTTCGGTTTGGCTGGGGGACTAGGATTCGAACCTAGATTGACGGAGTCAGAGTCCGCTGTCCTACCGTTAGACGATCCCCCAAGTCCGGGAGTGCAGTGCCCCGGGGGCCCGCGCCGCCCAGCGGAGGCGGCGCTGCCGGGCGTCGCCGCCCGGCCGGTGCCCGTGCGCCTTAGCGCTTCGAGAACTGCGTGCCGCGGCGGGCCTTGCGGCGACCCACCTTCTTGCGCTCGACCTCGCGCGCATCGCGCGTCACGAAGCCCGCCACACGCAGCGGCTTGCGCAGCGTCTCGTCGTACTGCATCAGCGCGCGCGTGATGCCGTGGCGGATCGCGCCGGCCTGGCCGGTGATGCCGCCGCCCTCGACCGCGACCTCGACGTCGAAGCGGTTCGCCATCTGCACGAGCTCGAGCGGCTGGCGGACGATCATGCGGCCGGTCTCGCGGCCGAAGAACTCGTCGATCGTGCGCTCGTTGATCGTGATCTTGCCCGAGCCGGGCT
>JAFEDP010000114.1 GCA_018241545.1 Pseudomonadota bacterium | reverse complement strand
GATCGCGGCGAGTTCCGCCGCCATCGCCGCGGCCGGCACGCTCGAGTAGGCCGCGACCGGGAACAGGTAGTCGAACGCGGCCGGGTTCACGAACGCGACGCGCGCCTTGTTGCGCACCGCAGCCTTGCGGATCCGGTGCGCGAGCACCGGCGCCTCCTGGCGCAGGTCCGCGCCGACGACCAGCAGGCCGTCGAGCCGGTCGAGGTCGGCGATCGGCAGCCCGAGGCCGGGGAACAGCGGGTCGGCCGCCTGGTCGCGGAAGTCGCGCTGGCGCAGCCGGTGGTCGAGGTTGGCGATGCCGAGCCCGCGGGCGAGGCGCGCCAGCAGGTAGGCCTCCTCGGTGGTCGCCGACGGCAGCGCCAGCACCCCGACGCGGTCGGCGCCGCGCGCCGCGAGCGCGTCCTTGAGGCCGCGCGCGGCCGCCTCGAGCGCCGTCTCCCAGTCGGTCTCCACGAGCGCGCCGCCCTGGCGGACGAGCGGCTTCTCGAGCCGGTCGGCCGCGTAGATGCCCTCGTAGGAGAAGCGGTCGCGGTCGGCGATCCAGGTCTCGTTGATCGCCTCGTTCGGCCGCGGCACGACGCGCAGGAGCTGGCCGCGGCGCACGTGGCCGGACAGGTTCGTGCCGACGGCATCGTGCGGCGACACGAGGGGCTGCGCCGTCATCTCCCAGCCGCGGCCGTGGAAGCGGAACGGCTTGGAGTTCAGCGCGCCGACCGGGCACAGGTCGATGATGTTGCCCGAGAGCTCGTGGTCGACGCTGTGCTCGATCCAGGTGTCGATGCGCATGTTCTCGCCGCGGCCCATCGTGCCGAGTTCCTGGATCCCGGCGACCTCGGCGGTGAAGCGCACGCAGCGCGTGCAGTGGATGCAGCGCGTCATGTCGGTCGACACGAGCGGCCCGAGGTTCTTGTCCTTGACGACGCGCTTGCGCTCCTCGAAGCGCGCGGCGTCGCGGCCGAAGCCAACGGCGAGGTCCTGCAGCTCGCACTCACCGCCCTGATCGCAGATCGGGCAGTCGAGCGGGTGGTTGATCAGCAGGAACTCCATCGTCGCCTTCTGCGCGGCGATCGCCTTGGGCGACTTGGTGTAGACCTTCATGCCCTCCGCGATCGGGGTGGCGCAGGCCGGCATCGGCTTCGGCGCCTTCTCGACCTCGACGAGGCACATGCGGCAGTTGGCGGCGACCGACAGCTTCTCGTGGTAGCAGAAGCGCGGCACGTAGACGTCGGCCGCGTCGGTCACCTGGATGATCATCTGGCCCTTGCGGCCCTGCACCGCAACGCCGTTGACTTCGAGATTGACGATGTCCTGGCTCATGCGCTTTCGTTCCGGGGCAGCGTCACGCGGCGCGCCGCGCGGGGTCGTCGACCAGGCTCTTGCCGCCGTGGTCGATCATGTACTCGAACTCGTGGCGGTAGTGCTTGAGGAAGCTCTGCACCGGCCAGGCCGAGGCGTCGCCCAGCGCGCAGATGGTGTGGCCCTCGATGCGGTTGGCGACGTCGAGCAGCAGGTCGAGATCGGCGCGCTTGCCCTGCCCGTCCAGCACCTTGCGCACCAGCCGGTTCATCCAGCCGGTGCCCTCGCGGCACGGCGTGCACTGGCCGCAGGACTCGGCGCGGTAGAAGCGCGTGATGCGCTCGAGCACCCGCACCATGCACGTGGTGTCGTCCATGACGATCACCGCGGCCGAGCCGAGCGCGCTGCCGGCCTTGCGCAGCGAGTCGTAGTCCATGTTGGCGCCCATGATCGTCGCCGCCGGCACGACCGGCACCGACGACCCGCCCGGGATCACCGCCTTGAGCGCACGCCCGCCGCGCATCCCGCCGCAGACGTCCTCGAGCAGCTCCTTGAAGGGGATGCCGAGCGGCAACTCGTAGTTGCCCGGGCGGTTCACGTGGCCGGACACCGAGAAGATCACCGTGCCGCCGGAGTTCGGGACGCCGAGATCGGCGAACCACTTCGGCCCCTTGCGCAGGATCGTCGGCACCGAGGCGTAGCTCTGGGTGTTGTTGACCGTGGTCGGCCGGCCGTAGAGGCCGTAGTTGGCCGGGAACGGCGGCTTGAAGCGCGGCTTGCCGGGCTTGCCCTCGAGCGACTCCAGCAGCGCCGTCTCCTCGCCGCAGATGTAGGCGCCCGCCCCGGCGACCGCGTACAGGTCGAAGTCGACGCCGGAGCCGAGCACGTTCCTGCCGAGCAGGCCGGCCGCGTAGGCCTCCTTCAGCGCCGCCTCGAAGCGCGGGAACGGCTCGCCGAGGAACTCGCCCCGGATGTAGTTGTAGCCGACGGTCGCGCCCATCGCGTAGCCGCCGATCGCCATGCCCTCGATCACCGAGTGCGGATTGAAGCGCAGGATGTCGCGGTCGTGGCACGTGCCGGGCTCCGACTCGTCGGAATTGCACACCACGTACTTCTGCCCGGGTGCGCCGCGCGGGATGAAGCTCCACTTCATGCCGGTCGGGAAGCCCGCACCACCGCGGCCGCGCAGGCCCGAGGCCTTGACGTCCTCGATGATCTTCTCGGGCGGGATCTTCTCGCGCAGGATCCGCTCCCAGGCCTCGTAGCCGCCGATCCGGCGGTAGGTCGCCAGCGTCCAGCTCTCGGGGAGCTTGAGCGGCTCGAACACGACCTGGTTCATTTCGCGGGGCATGCGCGGCTCACTTCAGGCTGTCGAGCACCTGGTCGACCTTCTCGGGCGTCAGGTTCTCGTAGTAGACGTGGTCGATCATCATCATAGGAGCGTTGTTGCACGCCGCCAGGCACTCCTCCTCGCGCTTGAGGAAGAACTTGCCATCCGGCGTCGATTCGCCGGTCTTGATGCCGAGGCGCCGCTCGACGTGCTCGACGATCTTGTCGGCGCCACACAGCATGCAGGAGATGTTCGTGCACACCGAGATGTGCAGCCGCCCGACCGGCTTGGTCTCGAACATTGAGTAGAAGCTCGCCACCTCGTACACCTGGATCGGCGGCAGCGACAGGTAGTCGGCGACCGCGTCCATGAGCTCGTTGGTCAGGTGGCCGTCGTTCTGGTGCTGCGCGATCCGCAGCGCCGCGATCACCGCCGAGCGCTGCCGACCCTCCGGGAACTTGCCGCGCCAGTGGTCGATCTCGTGCCGGCTGTGCTCGCTCAGCAGCGCCCGCGGTCCCGCTACCGGTGCCTCGCTCATCGGTCGATCTCTCCGAAGACGATGTCGATGGTGCCCATCACCGCGGTGACGTCCGCCAGCATGTGGCCGCGCACCAGCTCCTCCATCGCCGCGAGGTGCGGGAAGCCGGGCGCGCGCGCCTTGAGCCGGTACGGCTTGTTCGCGCCATCCGACACCAGCCACACGCCGAACTCGCCCTTGGGCGCCTCGACCGCGGCGTAGGTCTCGCCGGCCGGCACCGCGTAGCCCTCGGTGAACAGCTTGAAGTGATGGATCAGCGACTCCATGTCGCCCTTCATCTCGACGCGGCGCGGCGGCACGATCTTGTGGTCTTCGACCATCACCGGGCCGGGGTTCTGCTTCAGCCAGTCGACGCACTGGCGGATGATGCGGTTCGACTGGCGCAGCTCCTCGACCCGCACCAGGTAGCGGTCGTAGCAGTCGCCGTTGACGCCCACCGGGATGTCGAAGTCCATCCGGTCATAGGCGGCGTAGGGCTGCTTCTTGCGCAGGTCCCACACCACGCCCGAGCCGCGCAGCACGGGGCCGGTGCAGCCGAGCGCCAGCGCCCGCTCCGGCGACAGCACGGCGATGTTGACGGTGCGCTGCTTCCAGATGCGGTTGTCGGTCAGCAGCGTCTCGTACTCGTCCACGCACTTCGGGAAGCGGTCGGTGAAGTCACCGATGAAGTCGAGCAGGCTGCCGGAGCGCGCCTGGTTGAGGCGGTCGATCTCGCGCCGCGAGCGGAACTTCGACGGCGCGTACTGCGGCATCTTCTCCGGCAGGTCGCGGTACACGCCGCCGGGGCGGTAGTAGGTCGCGTGCATGCGCGTCCCGGAGACCGCCTCGTAGCAGTCCATCAGGTCCTCGCGCTCGCGGAACGCGTACAGGAACACGGTCATCGCGCCGATGTCGAGCCCGTGCGCGCCGAGCCACATCAGGTGGTTCAGGATGCGCGTGATCTCGTCGAACATCGTGCGGATGTACTGCGCGCGCAGCGGCACCTCGATGCCGAGCAGCTTCTCGATCGCGCGCACGTAGGCGTGCTCGTTGCACATCATGGACACGTAGTCGAGACGGTCCATGTAGCCGATGCTCTGGTTGAAGGGCTTCGACTCGGCGAGCTTCTCGGTACCGCGGTGCAGGAGGCCGATGTGCGGGTCGGCCTTCTGCACGACCTCGCCGTCCATCTCGAGCACGAGGCGCAGCACGCCGTGCGCTGCCGGGTGCTGCGGGCCGAAGTTCAGCGTGAAGTTCCTGATCTCAGCCATTCGGCTTCCCCGGGGTCGCGGCGGCGCCGGCCGCCGTGCGGGCGGTCAGCGTCGCCTCGTAGCGGCTGTCCTCGCGGATCACGCGCGGCACCAGCACGCGCGGCTCGATGCTGACCGGCTCGTAGACGACGCGGCGCTTGGCGGGGTCGTAGCGCACCTCGACATGCCCGATCAGCGGGAAGTCCTTGCGGAACGGGTGGCCGATGAAGCCGTAGTCGGTCAGGATGCGCCGCAGGTCCGGGTGGCCGCGGAACAGGATCCCGAACAGGTCGAAGGCCTCGCGCTCGAACCAGTTCGCGCCCGGCCAGACCTCGACCACCGAGTCGATCACCGGCGGCTCGCCCGGCTCGCAGTAGGCGCGCAGCGTCAGGCGACGGTTGTGGCGCAGCGACAGCAGCTGGTAGACAACGGCGAAGCGCCGCGCCGCCGGCTCCGGCAGTGCCTCGCCGGCCGGCGGCGACTCCGCCGCGTAGCGGCCGCTGACGCCGCGGCTGAATCCGGTGCCGGTGGCGCCGTGCGTCGACCACTCGTCGCGGCCGAAGGTCAGGTAGTCGATGCCGGAGAGGTCGATCAGCGTCTCGACGTGCACGCGCTCGTCGTCGCGCAGGCGCGTGCAGACCTCGACCAGCGCCGCGGCCGGGACCTCGAAGGCGAGCTCGCCGGCAAGCGCGGCGGCGCGCACCGCGCGCCCGCCGCTGGCATCGAGCACGGCGGCCGCGTACGCCTCGAGACTGTCGGGCGGCGCGCCCGCGGGATCGGCTGTGGGATCGCTCATCGGCTTACTCGTCCAGGGGTCTTCTCGGCACGGCTCGGGCCGCCTAGCGGGCGATCGTGCTGGTGCGGCGGATCTTGTTCATCAGCTGGAAGATCCCGTACATCAGCGCCTCCGCGGACGGCGGGCAGCCAGGCACGTAGACGTCGACCGGCACGATCCGGTCGCAGCCGCGCACCACCGAGTAGGAGTAGTGGTAGTAGCCGCCGCCGTTGGCGCACGACCCCATCGAGATCACCCAGCGCGGCTCGGACATCTGGTCGTAGACGCGCCGCAGCGCCGGCGCCATCTTGTTGGTCAGCGTGCCGGCGACGATCATGACGTCGGACTGGCGCGGGCTGGCGCGGAACACGACGCCGAAGCGGTCGAGGTCGTAGCGCGCGGCACCGGCCTGCATCATCTCGACCGCGCAGCAGGCGAGCCCGAAGGTCACCGGCCACAGCGACCCGGTCCGCGCCCAGTTCATCAGGTCGTCGAGCCGCGCCGTGACGAAGCCCTTGGTCTGGAGCTCGGCGTCGACTTCAGCGACTAGTCCCATTCGAGGGCTCCCTTCTTCCACTCGTAAGCGAAGCCGACGATCAGGATCGCGAGGAACAGCGCCATCGACAGGATGCCGAAGTGGCCGAGCGAGCGCAGCGCGACCGCCCACGGGAACAGGAACGCGATCTCGAGATCGAACAGGATGAAGAGGATCGCGACGAGGTAGTAGCGCACGTCGAACTTCATGCGCGAGTCCTCGAAGGCCTCGAAGCCGCACTCGAAGGCCGCGAGCTTGTCCGGGTCGGGACGGCGCGGCCCGAGCAGGAATCCGAGGACGATCAGCACGCCGCCGATGCCGGCGGCCACGCACAGGAAGATCAGGATCGGCAGGTAGTTTGCGAGCATCACCACGGATCCCGGGCTGCACTTAACGCGGCCCGTGTGAACCGCCGTATTCTAGACGGCTGCACCGCGCCGCGTCACCCATCTTGTCACGCGGGCGATCGTGTCTTCATGTCGTCAGAGGTGGTGCCGACGGCCGGACTCGAACCGGCACACCTTACGGTGCTAGCACCTCAAGCTAGTGCGTCTACCAATTCCGCCACGTCGGCAATGCAAGAGCTCTGTCGTCAGAGGACTGATGGAAATTACTTAGGCTGCGAGTCGCCCGCGGGCGGCGTCGTCGAAGGCGCCGTCGCCGGCGTCGTCGAGGGCGCCGTCGCCGGCGTCGTCGCAGGCACGGCCGGCAGCTCGCTGACCGGCGCGGGCGCGGTCGTCGGCACCGGCGCCGTCACCGGCGCCTGCTCGACCAGGCTCTTGACCGCGGTGCCGGTGCGGTGGCTCGCGAGGTAGGCGAGCGACAGGCTCGTCAGGAAGAAGCAGGTCGCGAGCACGGCCGTCATCTTCGAGAAGAAGGTGGACGAGCCGCGCGCCCCGAAGACGGTGCCGGAGGCTCCGGAGCCGAAGCCGGCGCCGGCATCGGCGCCCTTGCCCCGCTGCAGCAGCACGAGGCCGATGATGGCGGCGGACAGCAGCACGTGAACGGCGAGCAGTATCTGTTGCAGCATGAACACGCATCCGCGCGGCCGATCAGGCGGCCGCGGCGCAGATCCTCACAAATTCATCCGCCTTGAGCGAGGCACCGCCGACGAGCCCGCCGTCGACGTCGGGCTGGTCGAAGAGTTCGGCGGCGTTCGCCGCCTTGACGCTGCCGCCATACAGGAGCCGCAGGCCGTCCGCGATTGTAGCATCCCGGGCGGCGATCCGCGCGCGGATGAAGGCGTGCACGGCCTGCGCTTGGTCGGGCGTTGCGTTCTTGCCGGTGCCGATCGCCCACACCGGCTCGTACGCGACGAGCGCGCGCGCGAACGCTGTGGCACCGGCGACCGCGAGCACCGCATCGAGCTGGCGGCCGACGACCTCCTCGGTCACGCCGCGCTCGCGCTCCTCGAGCGTCTCGCCCACGCACAGGATCGGCGTCAGGCCCACCGCATGCGCGGCGACGAACTTGCGCGCCACCAGCGTGTCATCCTCGCGGTACAGCAGGCGCCGTTCCGAATGCCCGACGATCGCGAACTGGCAGCCGACGTCCTTGAGCATCGCGGCCGAGACCTCGCCGGTGAACGCGCCCTGCGCCTCCGCGCAGACGGTCTGCGCACCGAGGCCGATCGGCGCGTCCTTGATCTGGCGGCCGACTTCCCACAGGTAGACGTGCGGCGGGCACACGACCACGTCGCAGGGAGCCTCGTCGCTGGCCTCGATCAGCGCCTCGACGAGCCGGGTGTTCTCGGCCCGGGTGCCGTGCATTTTCCAGTTGCCGGCAACCAGCGGTCGGCGCATGGGGGTGTCCTCGAAAGGCGCGGCAGGATACTCGCCGCCCCCGCCAAAATCAATGGTTTGCGGCCTAAGCCGCGGCGGCCTCGCGGACCGCGGCGGCGAGCGTCTCGGCCACCTCCCGCACCAGGGTCTCGTCGCGGCCCTCCGCCATGACGCGGATCACCGGCTCCGTGCCGGAGGGGCGCAGCACGATGCGGCCGTTGCCGGCGAGACGGGCCTCGGCCGCCGCGACCGCGGCGGCGACCTCGGGCCGCGACTTGAGGTCGAGCCGGGTTGGCGTGCGCACGTTGAGCAGGATCTGCGGGTACTTCGGCATCTCGGCGACGAGCTCGGCGAGCCGCGCGCCGGTCGACTTCATGATCGCGAGCACCTGCAGCGCGCTGACGAGCCCGTCGCCGGTGGTGGTCTTGTCCAGGCACAGCAGGTGACCGGAGCTCTCGCCGCCGAGCTCCCCGCCCTGCTCGCGCAGCAGCTCGAGCACGTAGCGGTCGCCGACGGCGGCGCGGCGGAACGGAACGCCGAGCGCGCCGAGCGCGTGCTCGAGCCCGAGGTTGCTCATCACGGTGCCGACCACCGGGCCGCGCAGCGTGCCGGCGGCGTGCCGGTGGCGTGCGATCACGTACAGCAGCTGGTCGCCGTCGACCGTGCGGCCGAGGTGGTCGACCATCACCAGCCGGTCGCCGTCGCCGTCGAGCGCGATGCCGGCGTCCGCGCGCACGCCCGGCACCGTCAGCTGCAGCAGCGCCGGCTCCATCGAGCCGCAGCCGTCGTTGATGTTGCGGCCGTTCGGCGAGCAGCCGATCGGCACGATCTCGGCGCCGAGGTCCGCGAGCACGCGCGGGGCCACCTTGTAGGCGGCGCCGTTGGCGCAGTCGATGACGAGCTTCAGCCCCGCGAGGTCGAGCCCGTCCGGCAGCGTCGCGCGGCAGAAGTCCTGGTACAGCGAGCGCGAGCGGTCGACGCGCACGGCGCGCCCGAGCCTGCGCGACTCGACGGTCGCCGGCGGCGACTCGAGGCCCGCCTCGATCTCGGACTCGAGCGCATCGGAGAGCTTGCCGCCGGTGCGGTCGAAGAACTTGATGCCATTGTCCTCGTAGCGGTTGTGCGAGGCGCTGATCACGACGCCGAAGTCGCACTCGAACTTCTGCGTCAGGTACGCGACGCCGGGCGTCGGCAGCGGCCCGATCAGGTTGACGTTGACGCCGGCGGCGACGAAGCCGGCCTCGAGGGCGGCCTCGAACATGTAGCCGGACAGGCGCGTGTCCTTGCCGATCAGCACCGAGCCGCCGTCGGGCGCCAGCACGCGCGCCGCGGCGCTCGCGAGCCGCAGCGCGAACTCCACC
>JAFEDP010000113.1 GCA_018241545.1 Pseudomonadota bacterium | reverse complement strand
GAAATGCCGCCCAAAGTGGCTGCTGCGATGCGCGCCGTGCTAGCGTGAACGAGAAGGCGAACGATAACACTCGATAATCGATAGGGGATCCTGCGGGTCGCGCGCTCCGGCGCGGTGAAATTCGGTCGCGGCGTGCCCGCCGTCGCCGAATCCACCGCCGTGACCGCGCCGGCCCTGCAAGGGGGGCCGATGAAGCACTTCGAAGGTCGGCGCATCCGCGCCCTCGTCTACGTCGTCACGCTGCTCGCGCTCGGCAGTCCCGCGCACGCGGAGTTCGTGCGCGTCACCGCCGCCAACACCGTCGGCAGCTCGGTGTACGACGTCAACTTCAACAGCCAGCTGACCACCCCGCTCAACACCACCGACACGCTCACGCACGGGCGCTTCTCGAGCGTGGTGCTGGTGCCGAACGTCGCGCAGGGCACGATCGACGTGCTGGTGGCGGACTCGCAGCTCGGCCAGGTGCTGCGCTACCCGCCGCCGCCGACCGGCTCGCCGGCCGGCACGCCGCCGCCGCCGCCGGTGGTCGTGTGGACCTACTCGGGCGTGGGCTCCGGGCCCGCGCACCCGGACGGCCTGTCGGTCGATGCCGCCGGCAACCTCTACATCGTCACCTCCAAGCAGAACGACAGCACCACCAACCAGGTCTGGGTGCTCAAGGCGAGCGCGACGGGCCCGACCTATTACGAGTCGACGCCGCGCCTGATCGACCAGACCTTCGGCAACGCCAACGGCGTCAAGTCGCTGCAGGACACCTCGAGCGTCTACGTCGCCGGTCCCGCCTGGGCGCTCGGCGACCTGCTGGTGCTGGTCGGCAACAACAGCAACTCCAACTCGCAGAACAACACCAACGACGCCAACATCCTGCTGTACCGTGCGGCGACGCTCGCCGGGATCCTCGGCGGCGGCGCCGCGACCTTGGGCCCGGACGCGCAGCTGCTGACGCCGGCCAACTTCCCGCCCGGCGAGTACCCGGTCGCGTTCGACATCTGGCCGCCGGACGGCGTGAACCCGAACGCGACGCTGCTGGTCGCGACCGGCGCCGGCAACATCTGGCGCTACGACTTCGCCGCGTCCGCCTGCGCGCCGAACGCGGCGCCGTGCGCGACGCTGTTCGCGAGCGGCATCGCCGGCATCCAGAAGCTCAAGGTCGGGCTGTACCTCGACGTGCCCTACGCGTTCGTCACGACGAGCGGCACCGGCAGCGGGGCGATCCTCGAGCTCGTCGCGCCCGACGCGACCCACCCGACGCACATCGTCACGAGCGTGACCCAGGGCGTGTCCTCGCCGGACGGCCTCGCGGTGGCGCGCGCCTCGGCGCGGCTCGCGCAGACGTGCCTGTTCAGCTCCACGACGCTGCCGATCGGGCCGAAGCTGCCCTGCGACCTGAGCGGCGGGGCGATCCCGCACGGCATCTTCCCGGGCAGCGCCACGGCGCAGTCCGCGGTCTCGGGCACCGTGGTCGAGTCGACGTGCGTCGTGCAGATCGACCCGCGCTACGACGCCTTCGGCGTGTTCCACCCGCAGTCGCTCAACGTCTCGACCGTCTGCCCGGGCTTCGGCAACGAGTGGATCCCGGGGTCCCTGTACGGGCACTCGGGCGTGACCGGCAAGGGCTTCGCGCTCGCGCGCACCATCGCCGCCGGCACCGACAACGTGCCGGGCCTCGTCATCTACAGCAACGAGGACCCCGACCAGTACATCCTGCCGGGTCCGGCCAACCTGCCGTGCCCGGCGGCGATCGCGGCCTGGGCGCCGCGCCAGGAGCCCGGCTCCAACGAGGGCACGATCGTCGAGCAGGAGCCGAACGGCAACCCCGACTTCGTCGAGCTGACGGGCTTCTGCGACTCCTCCGGGAGCCTGTCGCGCGGCATGTCCGTGTACGGCGTCGGGCTCGCGCTCAACGTCGCGGCGCTGCCCTCGAGCGGCGCGCTCAACGCGCTGCAGACCTACGTCGAGACCAAGTACGCGAACCTCAACGCGACGGTGACGGCCGCCAACATCACCGACGTGCCGGCCGGCGCCGGCGTCAAGAGCCAGCTGCAGGCGGGGCTGTCGCAGATCGGCACCTACCTCGCCGAGGCCGAGTCCTATCCCTACGGCTCGGCGCAGGCGAACGCCGACTACTCCTGCGCGGCGCTGCAGGCCTACAACGTCGACCGCTACGTGCAGGACGGCAACGGCAACCCCTCGCTCGACTACCCGGGCAGCACCTCCAACCCGAACCCGTGGGGCGAGGTGCGCGGCCGGCTCGCCAACCTGTACCTGACGATCAACTCGCGCATCCTGGGCGGGTCCAACCAGACCTGGCCGCCCGACACCGTCGGCAGCGCCGGCAACCCGCCGGACGTGCTGCCGGTCTGCCCGGCGCCGAGCACGACGCTCAGCGCCGCCCCGGCGCAGATCCAGCCGGCGGGCGATGCCTCGGCGCCCGGCACGAGCAACACGCCGGGCCACGTGCACCTGCACTGGCAGGCCGACTACTACGCGAGCTGCACGCGCAGCGGCGGCAACCCGGGCGACGGCTGGGCCGGGGCGCTGCCGGCCTCGACCGGCGACCTCGACGTGTACGGCCTGACGGCCGCCACGACCTGGGGGCTGTCGTGCACCGGCGCCGGCGCGGCGACGGCCACGGTGGCCCAGGCGAGCGTGACGGTCGCGAAGGCGCCCGTGATCGCGAGCTTCGCGCCCGACCAGGCGCGCATCAACGGCGGCAGCGCCACGACGCTGCGCTGGTCGGTGAGCGACCAGACCACCGACGGCTCGCCGGTGAGCGCCACCTGCAGCGTCGCCGGCAACGGCCTCGGCTACAGCGACGGCGGCCAGGACGCGCAGCGCCTGGTCTCGACCGGGGCGATCGCCGCCGTGACGCCGCCCGCCGCCACGACCTTCACCCTGACCTGCACCAACGCCGCGGGCGGCATCGCCCAGTCGAGCACGACCGTCACCGCGGTGCCGCCGCCGAGCGCTCTCACGCTGGGCGCGCCCGCGTTCGTCACGCAGAGCAACGGCTTTGACCTGAGCTGGGCGGCGACCACCTACGGCGGCAGCTGCAGCCTGTCGAGCCGCAACGGCACCGTCAGCGCCGGCCCGCTCGCCAACCCGGTCGACGGCGCGCCGCACAGCTACCACGTCGCGGCCGCGGTCATCAGCGACACCTACCAGCTGACCTGCAACAACGGCGTCGGCGGCAGCGCGAGCGCGCCGACCGTCACCGTGATCGTCGAGCCGCCGCCGAGCCTCGTGGCGCCCTTCACCGCGACCCCGCCGGTCGTCTCGACCGGAGGCACGGCGACCCTGAGCTGGGGCGTGGGCCCGAGCACGACCTGCACGGTCGCCGGGCTCAGCGGCGCGCCGCTCGCCGGCTCCCCGACCACGGTCGGCAGCGTGAGCTCGGTGCAGACCGGCGCGCTCGCGGCGACCAGCAGCGGGATCGCGAGCTACGCCTACCAGCTCACCTGCGTCAACGACGCGGGCCTGCTGCTCGTGGACACCATCACGCTGCAGCCGCCGCAGATCGTGGTGCAGTCCGCGCCGCTCGCCTCGCTGACCTCGTTCGCGATCACCGCGAGCCCGACCCCGGTCGTCGCCGGCAGCACGCGCGTGACCACCGGCGAGTCGGTGACCTTCGGCTGGGCGGTGCAGAACGCGCTGCTGTGCGATATCTCCGACAACGGCACGGTGGTGTTCGGCCCGAGCGCGGCGACCACCGCGACGCTCGCGGTCACGAGCGCCGGCAGCCACTCGTACGTGCTCGCCTGCACCAACCTCGCGACCCAGCCGGTGCGCAGCTCCTTCAGCGGCAATGCGCTCACCGTGACCGCGGTCGACCCGGCGCGGATCGTCACCGGGCTCACGGCGTCGCCCGCGACCGTGCCGTTCGGCAGCGCGGCGAGCCTCAACTGGTCGGTGACGCCGGCGGGCGCCGTGTGCACCGTGACCGGCCAGCCCGGCAACCTCTCCTACCCGGTGCAGGGGGCGAGCGGGCCGCTCTCGACCGGACCGCTGACCGCGAACGAGACCTTCACGCTGAGCTGCACCAACGGCGTCGATGCCTACGTGACCGCGGTCACGAGCACCGCGATCGTCACGGTGGCGCCGCGCGCGGTGGCCGCCAACTCGGTCGGCAACGCCGTCTACGAGCTCACCGGCCTCACCTCGCCCGGCACCGTCGCCGCGCTCAACACCGACGGCGCGAACCACGGCAGCTACGTGGCGGTGGCGCTGGTGCCGGGCGCCGCGGGCCTCGAGCCGCTGGCCGCGGACCTGACGCGCGGCCAGATCGTGCGCTACGCGGGCGCACGCCCCGGCGCGCCGGTCGCGGGCACGGTGACCTTCAGTGCCGGCGGCAGCGGGCTCGCCCATCCGGACGGCCTGTCGGTCGATGCCTCCGCCAACGTCTACGCGGTGACCTCCAAGCTCAACGACAACACCGTGAACGCCGTGTACGTGCTGCCGGCGGCGAGCGGCTACGGCCGGGCGCAGCTCGTCGACAACACCTTCCAGGGCGCGAACGGCGTCAAGCAGCTGCAGGAGACGCTGGTGGCGACCAGCGCGACCGCGACCGGTGGCTGGGCCGCCGGCGACCTCGTGGTGCTGGTCGGCAACGGCAGCAGCTCCAAGTCGCAGCCCAACAGCAACCAGGCGAGCGTGCTGGTGTACCGCCAGGCGGCGCTCGCCTCGGTGCTCGCGACCGGCACGCCGCTGCTCGGCCCCGACCACCTGGCGCTCAGCCCGGCGCAGTTCCCGGGCGGCGAGTACCCGACCGGCATGGACGTGTGGCCGGCGGATGCCGCGATCACGCACCCGACGCTGCTCGTGAGCACGACGGCCGGGCGGCTGCTGCGCTTCGACCTCGGCGCCGCGGGTGCCGCGGTCGCGCCGACCTACACGGTGTTCGCGAGCAACCTCGGCAGCGGCCTCAACAAGGTGCGCGTGCAGGTGCGCAGCGGCGTGCCGATCGCGCTCGTGTCGCAGGCGGTGAGCGGCACCGCGGGCCGGATCCTGGAGTTCCAGGCCCCGGCCGCCGGCAGCACCGGCACCAACCCGCCGATCAACACCGTGACCACGGGCGTGAACACGCCCGACGGGCTCGCGGTGACGCGCTGACGGCGCGCGGCGCGACGGGGACGTCGCGGAGCGGGGCGGGGCGCGACGCCCCGCCCGGGCTCAGCCGAGCGGGGAGACGCCGAACAGGCGCTGGTGCAGGGCGGCGATCAGCGCCGCGTAGAGCGCGAGTCCCGCGACCACGGCGATGGCGTCGTTGTAGCGTCCCGCCGGCAGGGCCGGCACGGGCTCCCGCGGCCGGCGCCCGACGGAGAGGCGATCGGCGATCGCCCAGACCAGGATGCCGCCGAAGAGCAGCACGTCGGCGAGCCGGCCGTTCGCCAGCAGGTGTGCGAAGGCCCACAGCCGCGTCGCGGCCAGCATCGGGTGGTGCAGCCACGCCGACAGGCGTCCCGGCAGGTAGGCGCTGAGCAGCATCGGCAGGGCGGGCGCCAGGATCGCCACCGCGAGCGCGCGCAGCGCCGGCGGCGGCACGTAGAGCACCGGCGCGGCGTAGCGGGCGACGGCGAAGCCGTGGACGATGAGCGCAAGCCCGGCGATCGAGACGAGCGCGTACAGCCCCTTCCACGGCCAGAGGCCGAGGCGCGCGACGGCCCGGGCGCGCACGCCCGGGGCCAGGATGCGCAGCGAGTGCATGCCGAGGAAGAGGAGGAGTCCGGCGATCAGCTCGTGCATGGGGCCTCCGGGCGGCACCGCCGCGCGTGGCAAGCTCGAATCGACGTGAAGTTCTTACGCTATAACAGGGTCATTAAAAACAAAAGGTTGCGGGCGATGTCTCACCCGCAACCTTATGTTTCGAGGCGCGCCGCGCGTTACTTCGCGAGCGCCTTTTCGAGCTCCGGGATCACCTGGAAGAGGTCCGCGACGAGGCCGATGTCGGCGACCTCGAAGATCGGCGCCTCGGCGTCCTTGTTGACCGCGACGATCGTCTTGGCGTCCTTGATGCCGGTCAGGTGCTGGATCGCCCCGGAGATCCCGAAGGCGAGGTAGAGCTCGGGGGCGATGATCTTGCCGGTCTGGCCGACCTGCAGCTCGTTCGGGGCGTAGCCGGCGTCGACCGCGGCGCGCGAGGCGCCGACCGCCGCGCCCATCTTCTCCGCCAGGCGGAAGACGAGCTCGAAGTTCTCCTTGCTGCCGAGCGCGCGGCCGCCCGAGACGACCTTGGCCGCGGAGGCGAGGTCCGGGCGGTCGGAGGTCGCCGCGCTCACCGACACGAAGCGGGTGTGCGCGGGCACGCTCGCCTCGATCGCGACCGCGCGCACCGGCGCCGAGCCGCCGCCCGGGGCGGCCTCGAAGGAGGCGCTGCGCACGGTGGCGACCAGCACCTTGTCGGCCGGGGCCTCGAGGGTGACGATCGCGTTGCCGGCGTAGGTCGGGCGCTTGAACGTATAGGCGCCGACGACCGCCATCGCGTCGGAGATCTGCGGCACGCCGAGCAGCGCCGCGACCCGCGGCAGGAGGTCCTTGCCGAAGGCGGTGGAGGCCGCCAGCACGTGCGTGTAGCCGGCCGCGAGCTTGACGACCTGCGGCGCGAGCACGGCGGCGAGCGCGTGGGCGTTGTGGGCGGCGGCGACGGTGACCACCTCGGTGACGCCCGCGAGCTGCGCGGCCTGCGCCGCGACCGCGGCGGGGTCGGCGGCGAGCACCGCGACCGTGATGGCGGCGTCCGGCACCTGGCGCGCGCAGCTGACGCAGCGCGCGGTGGCCTGGTTGAGCTTCTGGCCGTCGTGTTCGGCGATGACGAGGATCTTGCTCATCAGACGAGCCCCTTCTTCTTCAGCGCGTCGACGAGTTCGGCGACGTCCTTGACGATGATGCCCTTGGAGCGCGGCTTCGGCGGCTCGGTCAGCACCGGCTTGAGGCCCGGTGCGGCGCTGACGCCGGTCGCGGCCAGCTCGAGGACGTCGAGCGGCTTCTTCTTGGCCTTCATGATGTCCGGCAGCTTCACGTAGCGCGGCTCGTTGAGCCGCAGGTCCGCGCTGAACACCGCCGGCAGGTCGACCTCGATGGTCTCGAGCCCGGCGTCGACCTCGCGCACCACGGTGGCGCTGCCGCCCTTGATCTCGATCTTGGAGCAGAAGGTGGCCTGCGGCCGGTCCCACAGCGCCGCCAGCATCGGGGCGGTCTGGGCGGCGTCGTCGTCGATCGCCTGCTTGCCGACGATCACGAGGTCCGGGTTCTCCTTCTGCACGATCGCAAGCAGCACGCGGGCGGCGGCGAGCGGCTCGAGCACCTCGTTGGTCTTGACCAGGATCGCGCGGTCGGCGCCCATCGCGAGCGCGGTGCGCAGCTGCTGCTGGGCGTCGTCCGGTCCGACGCTGACGGCGATGACCTCGCCGGCCTCGCCGCGCTCCTTGATGCGCAGCGCCTCCTCGAGCGCGATCTCGTCGAACGGGTTGACGCTCATCTTGACGCCGTCGGTGACGACGCCGGAGCCGTCGGGCTTGACCCGCACCCGGACGTTGTAGTCGACGACCCGTTTCACCCCGACCAGGATCTTGCGCATGCGATGAGGCTCCGCGAACGGCGTTTTTTGCGTCGCGGCACGCTATGCAAAACGCCCCCGGGTGTCAATCCAGAACTCCCGCCCCGGGGCCCGCCGGCGCCGTCCGGCCGCGGTCGCCGCCGCCACCGTCGGCGTGGCGGCGGTGTGCGCTGCAGCTTTACCGGGCGCCGCGCCCGGTGCTAGGGTCCGGCGCCAGATTGAACTCGCTTCGCCGCACACTACAACGATAAGGCGAAGCGCGAGGGGAGCGCTGGTCGGCCCGCGAGGCCTGATAGGCGCATGTCGAGCGGCACCGCAGGGGGCCGCTTTCTTTTTTTTGGGGTCTGCACGCGTCGCCGGGGCGCAGTCGCTGGCGTCGGCCCGAGGCTGCGCAGCGAGCGTCCGGCGTCCGCGTACCCGCACGGCGGACGCTGCCGTTGCGACCCCGGCCGGCACGTCGATCGCGGCGGCGAGCCGCCCGGCTAGCGCAGTTCCTGCCGGATCGCCGCCTCGATGTCGGCCGGGGGCTGCGGTGCCTGCGTGGGCAGGTTCCCTCCGCCCATGAACAGTTCGAACAGCGATTGCCATCGGTCGCGGAAACTCGCCGCGTACTCGGCGTACTGATTCGCGGCGCGCTGAAAGCTCGCGTGGCGCGCCCGCGGGAGATACTTCGACAGCAGCGTCACCAGCGCCGTGTTGTTGTCGACGAGTCGATCGATCTGCTGGCGCAGCGCCGAGTGCTTGGGCGCGCCGTCGGCGCGAATGCGCTCCAGGTAATAGGGCAGCAGGCCCTGCGGAGACTCCAGTCCGGCGGCGCGCTGCAGGCTTGCCATAATCTGCCGGTTCTCCTCCAGCAGCGTCAGCGCGGGCAGCAGGGTCTCGTCCCGGTCGTAGCCCGCGAGCAGGGTCCGGGCGACGTAGAAGCCGAGCCCGGCCGCGAGCAGCAGAAACGCCATCGCCGCTGCGACGAGCGCGGTGCGCCGGAGAGCCGTGGCTGCGTTCATGGTGCAATCCTGGGCGTGATCGACCCGCCGCGGGTCTCGGCGTGCCGGAAATTCAAACGTGCGTCACAGTTCCGCAGTCGCCCGGGCGCCGCTGCATTGAAGCTCGCGACGAGGCGCCCGCATAATGCCGCGGAACGTGTGAAGAGAACACCACGGACGGGCCGCACTCTGACGAGTGCCACGAATGTCGGCTCCGATCCTTCCGCGCAGCACGGGCTTTCCCAACGGGCTCCTCGCATCCGCCCTCAGCGCCCGACGGCGCACTCGATCCGCGGCACTTCGAGTTCGATCGCTGCCCCGCAACTGCCTCCACTCAATGGGGTGTGAATCCATGAAAGGTCACCTGACTCGATCGCTGGTGGTGCTCGTGGCCACC